>JANNDA010001078.1:0-4343 GCA_031387195.1 Planctomyces sp.
AGCAAGTGGTCGTGTTTGAACCACTCGCTAGTGCGTCGTGCTGGCATGGCAACACGTCTTCAAAGACCGAAGTTGCACTGCTTCAACGCCTCGCAAAGCAGATCGATGTGATCTCGCGAATTGTAGAGGTGACACGAAACGCGAATCAGCCGCTCGCCACGCCAGTGAACGATCGGCACTTCGATGCCGTACTTGTCCCACAACGGGTTTTGAAGTTGATCTCGAATTCCCTGCCGTGGGGCCGGTTCGCCATTTGACGGCAACGGCAGCGCGATCATCGAACCGTACCATTCAACGCTGTCCGGAATCGGCGGTTCCAGTCCAGTGAGTTCGACAATCCGCTGCCGCGCGTACCGGGCCAATTCATGCGTCTGCTGGCGAAAGACATCGAGACCGAATTGCTCCAGAAACTCGATCGCTCTCGGCACCGCTAAGAACGCCGCCGGATCGCGAGTCCCCAGCCAGCGAAACTCGTCCTGCCAATGTGCCGGCCGACCGGACAGACTACCGCCCCAGCTCATGACCGGCGGAGAGAGTTGCTGCTGCCGCTTCTTGGCGACATACAAGAACCCGCTTCCGAACGCAGCACTCAACCATTTGTGCCCGCTCGCGCAATAAAAATCGCAACCCAATCGCTTCAGATTGATCGGAACCATTGCCAGCGCGTGCGGACCATCAACACAAACGGGAACGCCTCGTTTTGCCGCTTCGCGACAAACGGCCGCGACCGGAAAAATCACCGCCGTTGGCGATGTGATATGACTAACGATGATCAGCTTCGTCCGTTCGGTCACGCCATTCATCACTGCCGCGACTTGCTCTTCACCGGACGTGACCGGACGGGACATGTGCTGAATGACGATGCGTGCTCCCGCACGCTCAGCAGCCCGCCGCCAAATTCGCATCACCGCACCGTACTCTTGATCCGTGAAGAGGAGTTCGTCCCCTGGCTTCAACGAGGCTGACACACTTTCCGCAACGATATTCATCGCCACGGTAGCGTTGTCGCAAAACAACAGATCGTCCCCGCTCGCTCCGATGAACCGGCCGAGCTTCTCCGCCGCCTCGTCCAACGCGGTCTCCATTTGTCGCAAGAAAAAATCCATCGGCTGAGCTTCCAGCCGATCCGACCACGCCTGCCGGGCTTCTCGCACACAACGTGGCGAGGGTCCGAACGAACCGTGATTGAGGTACGTGACGCCAGAGGGAAACGACCACTCGCCCGACAGATCGCCATTCAAATTCGGAGTTGAAGTGATCATCGTCATGGTACAACTCATTTCACAAAACGGGCGCAGCAGATGAACGCGAGACCGTTTCTTCGCGGTCTCACTGGTTGATACGATCGAGCCGAGGGATGATCCGAACCCTCCCTGTCTCACGCAACGCCGAGAGGAGTCCGCGATGAATCTTTCCGAATTGAGCATCCCCGAACTGATCGACGAATACCTCCGTGGCTCGCAGATACTTCGAGATGCCGTAGCCGGCATCACGCGCGAGGAAGCCCTCGCTCGCCCGGTGGCGGGAAAGTGGAGCACGCTCGAAGTAGTTGCACACCTGGCTGACTTTGAGCCGGTCTATGCCGATCGCATGAAGCGCACCTTGGCCGAAGACGAACCGACGCTTTTCGGAGGAGATCCTGATAAGTTCGCCGCAAGCCTCGCCTACCACGAACGGAACCTCGACGACGAATTGAAGCTGATCGAAGTTGTCCGCAAACAAATGGCAGCCATTCTGCGAACGATCCCGGAAGCTGAATTCCAACGACTGGGTCGCCACAGCGAAGCCGGGCCGCTCAGCCTGCGAACATTCCTAGAACGAATCACTGGCCACATTCCGCATCATGTGCCGTTCATCGCAGAAAAGCGCGAAGCGCTCGTCGAAACTGCCCATTGACGCTCGTGTCATGCCTCAGTTCAAACTCGGATCAAATCGCAAAATCGCCTCGATGCGATTTGCTTCGCTCAATCGCCGCAGGGCCTGATCGCGAAGTGGATCAGCACCGATTCGTTCAAAGCAACGAACGGCAAGTCGCAGAGCTTTCTTTGAACGGTGATAATCGCCGTGAAGCCGGAGAAGCTCCGCCAGATTCATCAAATCGGTGCCAGCTCCCCGCTCATCAAACATCAGCCGATGCAATCTCAACGACTTCCGTAGCCAGCGAAGCCCTTCTTCAAGCTCCCCGCGAGCCGCAGCCAGAAGTCCAAGATTACCACAATCAGTGGCCTGGCCTTCCAACGAGCCACGCCACTCTTCGATCGTTAAAGCTCGTCGCCAGAGTGATTCTGCGAGATCGAAGTCACGACGAACAAACTCATCACAACCTCGGCCAGTCAGATCACACGCCAACCGCGCGAGTTCGTCGTCTTCGCGTCCACGATCAATCGACGCGCGGCGAGTCCACCAAGCTATCGACTGCTGTTGCCAGCTTAGCGCATTGGCCGATTCACCCGCTTCGCGACAGGCAACAGCCAGATTCTGACAAACGACCTCGGCCAATTCGCCGTCACACCGCTTCAGGGCGATCTGATGCAATCGGCGGAGTTTGGCGATCCCTGACGCCCATTGACCGGTCGCGATGTCATTGCACGCGGAACCAACTTGGGACACCAACGAGGCTTTATTGAAGGCCGTGCCGAGCATTCCACACGGATCAGTGGCTGTCAGCTCAGTCACGAAAGAGGGCGATTCCAAACCGAACCGCAGCATCGGCTGTGAAACATCGAAGTTGTCTAGCACTGTGTAACGCTCCCGCACTTGAGTGTTGATGAGAGCGAGCGTGCGTGGCGTTACAGGCGGCAAGATAGCGAATTTTATAATTGTGTCAATTTTAACGATTGCGACAACTGAGGCAGTCGAGCAGTGCCCCCTTACAAGTCTCCATAACTGCTGCCAATTCGGCAGCAGTTTTGACATGAGCCGTTGATGCTAACGGGCGATGGCAGGCTTTGAACACGATGCTTCACCAGCAACTCACTGCTATTTCAGGTGTTGTGAAAAGCATCCATTTTGGCCCGCGATTCGCTACCAGCGGCGAAACCCCAAGCTGTCCTGTTCGCTCGGGTGCGATCCCGTTCGTCATGTTGTTTTTGAGATTGAGGAGACTCTGATGGCCAAGTCCGCCGTGAAGTCGAAGACGGAAAAACTGGTTCCTCTTGGGGACCGAGTTGTTTTGAAGCGTGCTGAGGCCGAGAAGACGACACTCGGCGGCATTGTTCTGCCGGATTCGGCCACGGACAAACCGCAACGCGGTGAAGTCTTGGCAGTCGGCGAAGGTTACGTCCGTCGGGACGGCACCAAGATCGCCTTGACCGTGAAGGCTGGCGACCTCGTGCTCTTCAGTTCTTACGCAGGCGACGAGATCAAGGTTGGCAACGAGACGTACTTGCTGCTCCGTGAGAGCGACATTCTCGCGACCTTCTAATTTCAAATTTGCATGTAGCGCGGGCGGTTCGCCTGCGACGACTTCCAAGAATTCACCGAATTGCAGGCGAGCCGCCTGCACTACGATCTCAGGAGACTTCCACATGGCCAAGATGATTGCCTTCGATCAAGAGGCGAAAGAAGCTGTTCGCCGCGGCGTGAGCAAGCTCGCCCGTGCGGTTCGCGTGACCCTCGGCCCCCGCGGCCGAAACGTCATCATCGAGAAGAGCTTCGGCTCCCCGACCGTCACCAAGGACGGCGTCACTGTTGCTCGTGAGATTGAGCTCAGCGACAAGTTTGAAGACATGGGTGCCCGCATGGTAAAGGAGGTCGCCAGCAAGACTTCCGACATCGCTGGTGATGGCACAACGACGGCAACGATCCTCGCCGAAGCGATCTTCATCGAAGGTCTGAAAGCGGTCGTCGCGGGTGTCAACCCGATCGACATGAAGCGCGGCATGGACAAGGCCGTCGAAGACGTCGTCGAAAAGCTCAAAGGCATGGCCATTGAGTGCAAAAACAAGAAGGCGATCGCTCAGGTCGGTACCGTTGCCGCCAACGGCGATGAAGAGATCGGCAACATTCTCGCTGAAGCGATGGATCAAGTCGGTAAAGACGGCGTCATCACGGTCGAAGAGAGCAAGAGCCTGAAGACCGACTTTGAAGTCGTTGAAGGCATGCAGTTCGATCGCGGCTACCTCAGCCCATACTTCGTCACAAACCCGAACACGATGGAGTGCGTCTTCGAGGACGCTTACGTCCTGATTCACGAGAAGAAGATCACCAACATCAAGGACTTGGTCCCGGTACTGGAGAAAGTCGTTCAATCGGGCAAGCCGCTCCTGATCGTCGCCGAAGAAGTCGAAGGCGAAGCATTGGCGACTCTGGTCATCAACAAGCTGCGTGGCACGTTCAAGTGC
>JANNDA010001079.1:0-8308 GCA_031387195.1 Planctomyces sp.
GTGGCGGGGGGCCTTTTCCGCCGCCAATCCCCCAGGCCTGCGGCCTGATTCTCAGGAACCTGTCCCGTGTCAAACCATCAGTCCCACTCTTAACCCAGCGCTCGCAATCCTTGGGCAGGTCCACTATCTCGGAGACACCGAAAACAAGTATGAGCACATGGAGACCGACTATCTCGCGCGGCTGGGCGTCACACACGATTCAGCAGCGAAGATGCCAGATGTCGTGGTCCACGATGCTCGCCGCGATTGGCTGTTGCTGATCGAAGCGGTGACGACGGCTGGCCCCGTTGACGGAAAACGACGCAAGGAACTCAAGGAGTTGTTTTCACATGCGCGAGCCGGATTGGTCTTCGTAACCGCCTTTGAAACTCGTCGCACGATGCAGTCGTTCTTGTCGTTGATCTCGTGGGGAACAGAGGTCTGGATCGCCGAAGCTCCCGACCACTTGATCCACTTCAACGGCGAGCGATTCCTTGGACCGTATCCCGATGCGATGCCATCTGTCGCGCAGTGAGCCACGACAAAACGCCGCAAGCACGAGTTTCGAGAAATACCGTTATGCGTCCGCCGTTGAGCCAGCAGTCGAACACGGCGTCGTAAATCAAAACTCTTCACTGCGAACTCGGAACCACAACTGTTTGTCGAGGTCGCGCGAGAGGTCGCCTGTGTTGGTGTCGGTGATTTCGAGTCGTGTACTCCACGGCGATCGTGTATCCACCACGAACCCCCTCACCCTAACCCTCTCCCCCGAAGTGGGGGGAGAGGGGACCAGACGGCTGAACGTGCGCTGTCGGATTAGACGAACAAGAAGCGATCATCGAATGTGAAGACTTCGTTGATCTCAGCGGCGGTGGCATCGAAGAGACGGTCCTCCTCGCCCGCTTGTCCGGCGAGCGTGTCGTTGCCATCTCCGCCCCAGATCGAGTCGTTGCCGTCGCCGCCGAGCACGATGTCGTTGCCCGCGCCGCCCGTCATGCTGTCGTCACCACCACCACCCAGCAGCGCGTCCGCACTGCCTTGGCCATCAATGCGGTCGTTGTCCTCGCCACCGTCTAAGACGTCATTGCCGGCACCACCAAGTAGCGAGTCTTCACCAGTGCCGCCCAACATCGTGTCGTTGTCGGCGTGACCGTTGAGCGAATCGTTGCCGGATCCGCCGAGCATGATGTCGCGGCCATTGCCGCCGAGTAGTGTGTCGTCGCCCGCTTCGCCGTCCAAGCGGTCGTTGCCGATTCCGCCATCCATCCAATCGTTGCCGTCGCCCCCCTTCAGAGTGTCATTACCAGCGGGAACGTTTTCTGCGTTTCCTTCGCCATAGAGAGTGTCGTCTCCGGCTCCGCCATCAATCGAGTCAGTATGAGCCTGACCTCGGATCAAGTCGTTGCCGCCGTTGCCAATCAGCGTGTCGTTCTGCGCTCCGCCGAGGATTGTTTCGTTCGCGTCGCTGCCGATGATCGAGTCATTGCCGTTCATGCCGTTGAGAACGCCACCTCCCTGACTGCCATAGATCACGTCGTCGCCCCCGTTCCCCATCAATGTCACAGTACCGAAGTACGCGCTGCCATCGAGCGTGTCTCGACCCGATCCGGAGAGTACCGACACGCTCTCGATTCTGGCCAATTGATCGCTCACTCCGTTAACGCTCAGCGAGCCTGACGTCTCGTCGCCATTGATGATGACCGTTATTGCCGTAGTTGCAGTCGGCTTATCGACGAATGTGAAATCGCTGTCGTCACCACCATCCAGCAAGTCGCCACCGCTGTTCGAGCCGATCAGCGTGTCGTTGCCGCCCAGCCCCAGCAGAGTGACCGCACCGAGTGTGAACGCTGAAGCATCCAGCCGGTCGTTCCCCGATCCGCCCGTCAGCACAAAGCGTTCGACGTTCGAATGTGACCCGGTCGTTGCCCCCGTCAGTGCGGTGTTCCTCAGCGTTGCATTGCCGTTGACCGTCTCGATCAGTGTGTCGCTGCCACTGCCACCGTTAATCGTGTCGGTGCCAGTGCCGCCGATCAGCGAATCATCCCCTGCGTTACCCATCAGCACGTCGTTGTCCGCGCCGCCGTCGAGCGTGTCATCGAACATCCCTCCGATCAGGCTATCCGCTCCTGCACCGCCGAGCAGCGTGATGCTGTTCGTCGAGCCGCTGGCGTCCAACGTGTCGTTGCCATTCTCGCCATTGGCCGAGCCGTTGAGGTTCGCGCCGATGTCGAAGGAATCATTCCCGTCCCCGCCGAGCAACTCGAACGTGCTGTCGCCGATCACTCGGAACGAATCCGCCGTCGACCCCCCTTGCAGAGTCGTGAAGCCATTCAACATCAGCGTCCGCAATCCGTCCGAGTAGGTGGACGCCAAACCGTTCAGAGTCCAAGTGCTCGCCGCATCTCGCCCTCGCAGGAGACTGCCGTTGCTGAAGAGGATGTCGATGCCGGTGAAACCGCCGGGAACATTCGCCGGCGTTCCACTGAAACCGTCCGCACCAGAACCGGACAATGTCACGTCGTCGATCATCGTCCCTTGCAGCGTGTCACCGATGATCTGCGACAACCCCGCGATTGAACCGCTCAGCGGAGCATCGACAGTGAAGTTGTCATCGCTGTTGCCTCCCGTCAGGTTCTCGATGTTCGACCAATCTGACGTCTTGTCCGTCAACGTCCCGCTGTTCATCGAAGTCACGCGGAAATCGTTGCCGTCATTGTCCCCGATCAGCGTGTCGTTCCCCGCGTTTCCATTCAGTGTGCCGCTGATCGATCCCGCGTTGGCGAAGGCGAACGAGTCCGTCCCCGTGCCACCATCCAGGTTCTCGATGTTCGACCAGCCCGACGTCTTGCCACTGAGAGTCCCACTGTTCGTACTGGTCACGACAAGCGCATTGCCATCGCTGTCACCGACCAGCGTGTCGTCCGAGCCGCCACCATCGACCGTGCCCGCGAGCGATCCAGAGTTCCCGAACGTAAACGTATCGCTATCGCTGCCGCCGACGACGGACTCGATCCCCGAGAACGATCCGCCAACATCAATCACCGTTCCGCTGCCGGAGCCGCTGATATTCCAAGCGTTCATCCCCACCGAGTTCGTCAGCGAATCACTGCCAGCATCGCCGACGATGTTACCGCTGAGACTGCCGGTGCTGACGACAAACGTATCCGCACCGAATCCACCCGATAGGTTCTCGATGTTCGACCAACTCGACGCCTTGCCGCTGAGAGTACCGCTATTCGCATCGGTCACGACGAACGCATTGCCGTCGCTGTCACCAACCAGCGTGTCATTCGAGCCGCCGCCATCGACCGAGCCCATCAACACCCCTGAGTTCCCGAACGTAAACTTGTCGCTGCCACTGCCGCCGCCGATGGACTCGATCCCCGAGAACGATCCGCCCACATCAGACACCGTTCCGCTGCCGGAGCCGCTGATGGTCCAAGCGTTCGTCCCTGTTGAGTTCGTCAGCGAATCATTGCCCACATCGCCGACGATGCTGACGCTGAGGCTGCCGGTACTGATGACAAACGTGTCCTCGCCGATGCCGCCCGACAGGTTCTCGATGTTCGACCAACCCGCCGTCTTGCCGCTGAGTGTTCCGCTGTTCGTTCCCGTGACGACGAACGCATTGCCGTCACTGTCGCCGACCAGCGTGTCGCTCGTGCCGCTGCCGCCGTCCACCGAACCACTCACCGAGCCGCTGTTCGTGAACGTGAATGAATCCGAGCCGGCCCCGCCGTTCAGGCTGAAGGGACTGGCCGCCGAGATCACAAATTGATCGTTGCCCGATCCCCCTTGCAGCGTCGCGAAACCACTCACGTTCAGAATGTTGCTTCCAGTCGAATACGTCGGTGAGCCATTCAGAGTCCAAATGCTCGCCGCGCTTTGCCCGGTCAATGTGCCACCGTTGCCGATGATGGTCTCGACGTCGGCGAATGAAGTTGTCGCGCTCGCCTCGGTCCCATCAAAACCGTTCGCGTCGGAGTTCGTCAGCGTCACGGCATCGACCAACGCACCTCGTAGCGTGTCGCTGCCCGCTCCAAAGTTCGCCGCCAGCGTTCCCGCGAACGTCGAGTCAATGCTCGCCAGTTCGACCGAATCACTGCCCGAGCTGCCGTTGATCGTCAGCGAACCGCTCGAATTCGCGAACGTCGTCATGGCCAGCGGACTGCCGAGACTTCGCAACCGCGACACACCATCGTTGCTCGCGCCTGAATCCTCCAGCACAACCGAGTTCGTCGTTGACGGCAGATTCAACGACAAATTGCTGATCGACGTCCCCGCCAGATTCACCAAAGACGCTCCGTCGTAGGCAATCGTTGCTGTCCCCGCTCCGTTGCTCAGCACCACACTCCCCGAATTCCCTGGCCCGGTCGTCGTGAAGGTCTCACTGCCGGACGTGAACGTCCCGCCAACAACATTCAAGCCGCCGGTCGATCCGTGCCAAACAATGTCGGCATCGAAGAATCCTTGCGAGTAATCGACTGTCAGCGTCTCGCCGCTCGCGCCGTTTACGGTCAGCGTCTGATTGAGCACGCTCGCCGCTGGCCGCGAATCGACCACCACGCCGTCATCCACGAACTCGACATTGCCGCCGTTCTGCCGCAATTGCAGCACGCCGGCTCCCGCGCCGTCCGACATGAATGTCACCGGACCCGCTTGGGTGAGCGTGACATCGTTGCCTCCCGCACCACTGTGGTACGACAGCACAAAGCTCACTCCGTTGATTGAGACGGTCGCTCCTTCGGCCAATCCATTGAAAGTGCCGACGACAGCCTCCGTGCCATCGTTGGCAATCAACACGATCTGCTGACTCGCACTCGACGTGATCGCTCCCGTCAAGTTGAGTGTCGCGTTCCCCAAGTTCACCGAACCGCTCACGGCCACCTGGTCATGCAGCGTGCCGGCCGTCGCGCCATTCACCTGCACGGCGAACGTCGTCCCCGCATTGAGCGTCAAATTCCCGGTCGCCAAATCGGCTGTCGCCGAAACGGGCGAGCCAGGCGACAACGTCGCCGCGCTCCCGACCGACAACGTCACCGGACCACCGATGATTCCCGTGCCGCCCAGCACCGCGCTGCCGTTGACCAACACTGCGGAACCCGCCGCCGTCAAACCGTCGATCAGCAAAGAGCCGGCATTCACCGTCGTCGCACCGGTGTAGGTGTCCGTTCCAGTGAGCGTCAGTGTTCCCGATCCCGTCTTCTTCAGACCGACCGTGCCACTGCCATTCTGAATCACACCGCTGAATGTCGAGCTGCCGCCGTTCGCGCCAACCGTCAGCGTCACCGCACCCGCCATGCTGTCGGTGATCGTGCCGCTGCCAGCCAACGCATCAATCGTCTCGCCGAAGCCGCCGAGATTCAGCACCGCCGGCGAATTGACGGTCACATCTGAGTTGTTGTTGAGAACTTCGCTGCCGCTAAGCGTGAATGTGCCGCTGCTCAACTCAATCGTCCCCATGCCAGCGTTCAAACTGACGAGCGTGCTATCTGCTTCGCTGAGGAACTGATTCGCATTCGGCGCACTGGTGTCAGTCGTGAGGTTCGATACCGCCGTCGTCAACGGATTGCCGCTTGCGCCGATCGCCGATCCAGCCGTGATGCTCAGCGCGTTCGCCGACACATCGGTCGTCAAGCTGCCGGACACAATGCCGCCGGTGCCAGTCATGAGCGTGATGTTGCCACCGCTCGCGTCCACCGAACCCGCACCGAACGTGATCGCGCCACTGCTGCCAGTCGTGATCGAAAGGTTCGTCGCCGAGGCTCGATTGATCGGCGCGGAGATCGTCACCGAACCTGCCGAGCCATCTCCAATCGCAATTGTGCCAGCCGTGATGCGATCCAACTCCGTGTCGGACAATTCCAGCGTGTTCGCCGTCGCATCGGTCGCCGAGCCGAGATTGATCGCGTCCGTACCAACCGAGCTTCGCAAGTTGACCGTCTGCCCGGCGGCCGAGATCGTGCCTTGCAGGTTCATGTCATCGGCCAGGGCGGTCACGCCGCCAATTGACGTCGTGACGGCACTGCCCGAATTGGTCGTGAAGGCTTGCTCGTTCGCCAACACGTTGAACGTAATCGTTCCCGTCGCGCTGAGGTCCGTGGCTGCTCCAGTGTCCTCGACCGTGATGCCGCCGGTCTGTGAAACCAACGTCAGCGATCCCGCCAAACTCGCGGCCGTGCCACCGACATTCATCGCGGAATCCTCGGTGATCGTCACCGCTCCAAGCGAGTTGAAGGATAGGCTGCCGAAGTTCGTCGTATCGCCGGACTGATCGCCCAGCGTGATCGACGAACCGTTGAATCGGGCATTGTTCGTGACGTTCAGCGAGGTCGTCGTCACGTCGGTAATCACGCTCGACGAAGTCAAATTCAAACTATTCGCGGTGCTCGTACCGCTGAGACTCGTGTCCGAGTCCTCTGCAATCGAGACCGCTCCGGTCGTACTGAATGTCAGCGACCCGAAGTTCGTCGTCTCGCCGACAGCATTCCCCAGCGTGATGGTTCCGCTCCCCGCCGCGAAGTTGGCGTTGCCCGTGACCGACAGATTGCCGCTGTCCGTGAGATTCCCATTGCTCGTGACGTTCAGCGTCCCGGCGACGGTTGAGTTGCCCAAGTCGATCGCGTTCACATCCACCAGCGCCACGTTCAGCGCCGACCCAATCGAGAGCGTAGAGAAATCGTTGCCGGCGCTGTTGAGCGTGATGCTGTTGCCCGCTCCAGCCGTCAGCGTCGCGGTCCCCGTAACCGATAGATTGCCGCTGTCGGTGATCGCTCCGCTCGATGTGAGCGCCAAATTGCCGCTAATTGTCGAACCACCCAGGTCGAGCGCATTGGTGTCGTTCAACGTCACGTTGTTGCCGGACACAATCGCGACCGATCCGCCAAAATCGTTCGCCGAGTTCAACGCGATGTCGTTGCTCGCTCCCGCCGTCAGGTTCGTTGATCCGCTGACCGACAACGCTCCGCTGTCGGTGATCGCGCCGTTCGACGTGACGTTCAATGTTCCGGCGACCGAGGACGCTCCCAAGTCGAGCGCGTTCGCGTCACTCAGCGTTGCGTCCAACGCAGACGTGATCGCAACCGTCGCAAAATCGTTGCCGACGCTGTTGAGCGTGATGTTGTTGCCCGCTCCAGCCGTCAGCGTCGCGGTCCCCGTCACCGACAGATTGCCACTGTCGGTGATGGCTCCGTTCGAGGTGATCACCAAGTTGCCGCTGACTGTGGAAGCACCCAAGTCGAGCGTGTTGGTGTCGTTCAGCGTCACGTTCTTGCCGGACACGATCGCGACCGGGCCGCCAAAACCATTGGCTGAGTTCAACGTGATGTCGTTGGTGGCTCCCGCAGTCAAACTGGTCGAACCGCTGACCGACAACGCTCCGCTGTCCGTGATCGCACCGTTCGATGTGACGTTCAGCGTTCCTGCGACCGAGGACGTTCCCAAGTCGATTCCGTTGGAATCACTCAGCGTTGCGTTGAGCGCGGACGTGATCGAGACGGTCGTGAAATCGTTGCCTGCGCTGTTGAGCGTGATACTGTTGCCCGCTCCAGCCGCCAGAGTCGCGGTCCCTGTGACCGAGAGATTCCCGCTGTCGGTGATCGCTCCGTTCGACGTGACGTTCAAGGTTCCTGCGATCGAGGACGCTCCCAAGTCGATCGCGTTCACATCCACCAGCGTCGCGTTTAGCGCTGACCCAATCGCAACCGTCACAAAATCGTTACTGGCACTGTTGAGCATGATGCTGTTGCCCGCTCCGACCGAAAATGTCGCGGTCCCCGTCACTGACAGGTTTCCGCTATCGGTGAGCGCGCCGCTTGACGTGATTCCCAAGTTGCCGCTGATCGACGACGCTCCCAAGTCGAGCACATTGGTATCGTTCAGCGTCACGTTCTTGCCGGACACGATCGCGACCGCGCCACCGAAGTCGTTGGCCGAGTTCAACGTGATGTCGTTGGTTGCTCCCGCCGAGAAGCTGCTTGAGCCGCTGACCAACAACACTCCACTGTCGGTGATCGCGCCGTTCGATGTGACGTTCAACGTTCCTGCGACCGAGGACGTTCCCAAGTCGATCGCGTTCGTGTCGCGCAGCGTCGCGTTGAGCGCGGATGTGATCGAGACGGTCGCAAAATCGTTGCCGGCACTGTCGAGCGTGATGCTGTTGCCCATTCCGGCCGACAATGTCGCGGTCCCCACCACGATCAAATTGCCGCTGTCCGTCAGATTTCCGTTGCTCGTGACGTTCAATGTCCCTGCGACGGTCAAGTTGCCCAAGTCGATCGCGTTCGCATCCACCAGCGTCGCGTTCAGCACCGACCCAATCGCAACCGTC
>JANNDA010001147.1:0-3736 GCA_031387195.1 Planctomyces sp.
CCCAGTTGTCGTGCCCACAGATATGAGCCGACTCCCGCCCACCAATGATGAGCCACTAGCAGCCAACTTGCCGCCCCAGATCCGAGCCACCAGCACAACAAGTTCGGCGGATAAAACAGCAACGACTGCGGATTTCCCCACGTCGGACTCCCCAGAGACAGATGCGAGTTCCAACCCGGCCATTGCCCTTGAGCGATCGCTTTTCCTGGTAAGTCCAAAGCCCACAAGAAGTAGGCCGTTAGATCGTTCACGCCACCGCGATGTACTCCGACCAACAGATGCGTGGGGTTCAGAACCAGCTCGTGAAAACAAAGCAACACGACGAGCGCCAACAGACACGTTGCCGTGACGAACTCGCGCTGCGTTGGGGAGACAATTGGTGATGTGTGCGGATCAGTCATGTCGGGCCCTCAAACAGGCTCTTCATCATCCCCACTGAGCTTGTCTCAGTGGATTCAGGCTTTTGCACTACGAATCGCATCCCTCAGAAACAGACTGTTATCTCCGCTCTGCAAACGGTGAAAGTCTTGTTTTCGTGTGGCACATTTCAACGTTTGCAGAATGGAGGCTGTTAATTGCGACAAAGGCCAAAGTGTCGCCGTTGAAGTCGAATTGTGTAGTTACCAATGAGCCAAGCTCGGTGGGGTCACATGCTTAAGTTTTCACATCAACCGAGAATCTCGATCGAAAGACTGCCAAACCGACTGCGGTCAGCCAACTCAGCGTCGAGACAATCGCTCCCACTTTCCAGCCAGGAACGACAAAACGAAACACGATCGAATGCTCACCGGGCGTGAGCGGCACGGCGCGAAAAGCGATGTCAGCGGGCAGGATCGTCGTCGGTTGGTCATCCACGGTGGCCGACCAGCCGGGATGGAACAAGTCCGTCAGCACGAGATATCCATGTCCTGTCGAGTTGGCTCGTACGCGGACCTCGTTGGCTGAGTACGCTTCGATTATGGCTTCTGCAAACGGAGTCCGCGTGGTATCGCGAGGCCAGTGATCGCGGGATAACAACACGGTCTGACGCGGGTCAATTTGCGTCAATTGCTTCGCCAGAGAACTGTCGCTGGTTGCGTCGAGCAATTCCGTGACTTGGCCCATTACGAACGCACGAGGCATGACGGCCTGATTCTCGAAGATCGCATAATTCACAGTGTTTCTGGGAACTCCGGGCGGCGCGATCTCGCGAGGAACGGTCCCCGAAGTGACTCGCTTCCAGCCAGCAGACTCCGGTTGTTTCGCCGACATCACGGCATATCGCACGCCAGCTAAATCAGCCAGCGGCTTGTGAAGATCACGAAACCTCGGTGGTTGAAATCCTGCCGCATCGAGTTTCGAGCCTTCGGGAGTCAAAGCCTCAAAGAACGTTGCATACCGTTGGAACATGAAGGGGTCGTAGCCGAGCAATTTCTGCACGCCATCTCGCTGCGCTTCGCGATCGTCGTACAGTCCCAAACCCGCCAGCACTCGATCGGTGGAGGGCCGTTCGCGAAAGAACGCGGAGACCGTCGAATCATGACGCAGGGCGGTGATCGGCAACGTGGCCAGAACGCGTTCCGAGAACGTTCCCAACTCCCAAGTGATCGCCGTCAGCATCAACAAACTCGCCATCTGAAAGAACCGGGGGCGTGTGACCCATTGGTTGGGAAGACGAGTCCACAGCGAGTCCCAGCCAATCGCGGCAAGCACCGCGATCAAAGTCGAACTGAGGAACAATGCTCGCGAAGGGGACCGGAATGACGCGACTCCTGGCAGATACGCATAACACCAGCGAAACAGCGGCGTCTGATTTCCAAATGCAAAGACCACGGTGATCGCGAACATCCAGATGATCCGCCGCGTGGCAGGTCGCGAGCGGCCAGTCAACAACGCCAAGCCTGCGAGTGCGAGCGGGATCAGTCCGAAATGAAAGCAGACCTCCCAAGGACCGAACGCTCCGAACAACGAAGCGACTTCCAAAGGACGTGAGTTCCATAACAAGGGAATGTGTTTGAACGTGAGCCCGGCTCCCGACATCGACAAGGGAAGCCCATTCGCTCGCATAGAAAGCTGGCTATTCGCGAGCGTCGGCAACAGCTCAATCAACACCATGCCCAGCGTCATGGCTCCTGCGACGCCCCAGAATCCCGCCATACGCAGGACATCGCGGCGAGTTGAACCGCCAACCTCGGAATCCTTTGGTCGCATCAATCGCCCCAGGATTGAAACCGCGAGAGTGCCGCTCGTGAGCAACACCACATAGAACGACTCCTGCACATGTCCGCCTAAGAAGCACATCGCCAGACAGAAACTGACCGCCAACCACTGTCGGCCGTGACTGCTGAGAAATCGCTCAAAGGCCCACAATGTCCAAGGAATCCACGACATCACACACGCTTGGGGATAATGCCCTTCAGCCGTGTGCGCGATGGCATACGGGGCTGCGGCCGCAATGACCCCGGCAATCAACCCGCTCAAAGATTGCACGCCCAGCCGTCGTGCCCAGAGGTAGGCTCCCAGTCCCGCCCACAGGTGGTGAGCCACCAGCAGCCAACTGACCGCCGAAGATCCCAACCACCAGCACAACCAGTTTGGCGGGTAAAACAACAGTGACTGAGGATTGCCCCACGTTGGACCTCCGAGCGACCGGTCAGGATTCCAACCAGGCATTTCGCCGCGAACGATCGAAGCTGTGGGCCGTTCCAAAAAGTGCATGAACTGCGAAGTCAGGTCGTTCTCGCCACCGCGATGACTCCCCACGAGCAGATGGCTGGGATTCTCAGCCAACTCGCGAAAACAAAACAACACAGCGAAAGCCAGCAGGCACGTTGCCATCGCCAGCTCTCGCCGTGTTGCGGAGACATTCGGTGAAAAGTGTGGTTCAGTCATGCGTGGGCTCAGTCGGGAATTCCGTGACTGAGCAACGAGCACAAACCGAACCAATCAGAGCCAATTAGGCGAACGGGTGCCGTCAGCCCGCATTATTCATGAGCCGAGGAGATTCTGACGCAGACTGCTTCACGCTAGTCCGACGCGCAAGCGAGGGAAATTGGCGTTCCTCCCTCGCTTGCGCGTCGGGCTAGTGTCGGGCCCGTCCATTAAGGATTTGGCACGGGTGGCAGAATCGCCTGCTTCACCAGCAGAGCTTCGAGGTTCGGCAGTTTTTTGTGTCGAACTTTGATCACAGGCTGCTCCGGAATGGTAGTCGGCTTGAGTTCTCGGAATCCCTCTTCGGAGTATGGAGCGGGATGTCCCAGTCCGAGCATCAGCGCCGTGTCCTGAGCGTAGTTTTCCCAGTTGTACGGTCGGAAGTAATACGAACCGTGGCACTCCGGGAAGTAGGCATGGTGCTGGTACATGTCGCAAGTACTGTCGAGGCATCCGAGGTGTATGACCATTTGACAGGCATAGCTGTGGCAGACGTTCGGGCACTGCTGACAGCTTTCGTTGGTCTGTTTGCAAACAGAAAACGAATGCCACAAATGGCCGGCCTGCGCGGTTTCGGACATCCCAAACGCGACGCTCAGCATGACGGCGAGCGATAACAAGATTCGCATCATTTAGATCCTTGGGGAGAACGAGCCGAGGTTCATCGTGGCGAAAACGATGCCGCGAGCATTTCTTTTCGGCGAGCATTCCGCAGTCCCATCGACCGGCGATTCCTACCCACATCAAACGGCCTCACCGAGCCGTCACAACGCGATCGGTAGTTGCCACCGTCACGAGTTGGCGCAAACGGTCGTGCTCGGAAAAA
>JANNDA010001182.1:0-2701 GCA_031387195.1 Planctomyces sp.
ATCGCTTGCGACCGTTCTTCTAATTCCGGCGTCAGGATCAATGACGTTTCGACCAACCGTCTCAACTCCGGTAACATCCGCTTTCCTCCGTGAGGTTCCTCTGAAGTCGCGGGATTCTGTCGGGCATCGGCCAGTCTGTGAAGACCTCCTGCCGTTGTGTCGTCTTTCACTCCGCGAAAGAACGTTCTTTCACGGAGCGAAAGACGACACTCGTTGAACTCGTCCTCATTTCCATCGCCTCAAGGTCATCCATGCCAGCCATCTTTGAATTTCCGCACACGGTTCAATCGCATGAAATCGACGGCCAAGGGCACGTCAATAACGTCGAATATCTGCGCTGGCTGCAGGACGCAGCGGTCGCACATTCCGCCGCGCAAGGCTGGACCACCGAACGCTACCAAGCGGCGGGAGCAGTCTTTGTCGTGCGGTCGCATCTGATCGAGTACTTGCAACCGGCATTCGTGGGCGACGAAATCAAGGTCGTCACCTGGGTGAGCACCTTCGGAAAGATCACATCGTTGCGGAAGTATTTGATCGTGCGTCCGAGCGACAACACCGTGCTCGTGAGAGCTCAGACCAACTGGGCCTTCATCAGTTGGCCGCAACGCACCCCGCGCCGTTGTCCTCCGGAGTTGGTCGCCGCGTTTGAACTCGTCGCAGAAAGCCAGGAGCCGACTGCCAGCACGTTTGCAAACGTCAGTGTGAATCTCGGTACGGTGAATTGACTCATCGGGCACGGGGGTTAGCCTACGCATTCGCACGTTTTGAAACGTGCCGACTTTGGAACTCGCGAAGCCCGCGATCCCGCCTGATAGCCCCCCACCACGAGGAATGACGATGTTGAAGACCTCTGGCAACGATCGAATGGATGACGCCGACCTCCGAGCGGCGGAAGAACTCACCGCCGCTTATCACAAGATGACCAAGGAATTGGAAAAGGTCATCATCGGGCAAGGAGATGTGCTCAAGCAGGTGCTCATTGCCTTGTTCTCACGCGGACATTGCTTGCTGGAAGGTGTTCCGGGACTCGCCAAGACGTTGATCGTCTCCACGATCGGCGATTTGCTGTCACTGAATTTCCGCCGCATTCAGTTCACGCCCGACTTGATGCCCTCGGATATCACGGGCACGGAAATCCTCGAAACCGAAGAAGGGACTAGCAACCACCGGATGAAGTTTGTGAAGGGGCCGATCTTCACCAACCTGTTGCTCGGCGACGAAATCAACCGCACGCCGCCGAAGACTCAGGCCGCGTTGTTGCAGGCGATGCAGGAATACAAAGTCACGATCGCCGGCCAGGATTTCCCGCTCGAACGACCGTTCTTGGTGCTCGGCACGCAGAACCCCATCGAACAAGAAGGAACGTACCCGCTGCCGGAAGCTCAACTCGACCGGTTCATGTTCCGCATTCTGATCGACTATCCGAAGTACGAAGACGAACTCCGCATCGCTGAGACCACGACATCGGGCGAAGCGGTCAAGCTGCAACCGATCCTCGACCGGGCCGACATCCTGCGCATGCAGCAAGTCGTCATGAAGGTGTTGGTTGGCAAGTCGATCTCTGCGTACGCCGTGCAGTTGGTCCGAGCGACTCGGCCCAAGTCCGACGAAGCGCCTGACTTCGTGAAGAAGTACCTCACGTGGGGAGCCGGAACCCGCGCCTGCCAAGCAATGCTGCTGGCTGCGAAGTCACACGCGCTGCTCGACGGTCGCGTCCACGTTTCCGGCGACGACATCCGCGCCGTCGCTCGCCCCGTCCTGCGACACCGCCTCGTCACCAGCTTTTCCGCCGAAAGCGACGGCATCACGACCGACCACATCGTCGAAAAGCTGTTCGATGTGATTCGCGAGCCGGAGTAAGTCGAGGTCAGAATGACTCCGGAGAGTTGTTGAGGATGTCAGACAGTCCAATCCTCAATACGCAATCCGGGCACTTTATGAAAATCCTTGAAATTGCCGGTCAGCAAGGTGGCATCGTGAAGCAGCGTGATCGCGGCAATTTTGAGATCGGTAGGACCGATGCGGATACCGGCGTTTCGGAATTCTTGAAACTTGGCGGCTGCGGCTTCATCGAAGTCGAGCAATTGAGCGCGCCGATAATGTTCGGCGTGTTTCGCCAAGCGGCGATAGGCTTCGACTTGAGCGGTCACACGCTTGGCTTTGGCCAGGTAGGCCATTCATCCGCGAAATTGCTCTTCGTAGGTAATGATGGTCGTGACCAGTTTGTCATTCGGATGCTGCTCGATACGGTGAGTCAAACGGAGCCATTCCTGACTGCCACGATTTCCCAGAAGCGTCAGGTGATCGGTGTCGAGCACGAGCATGTTTTCCTCACTTGCGTCGCGACGATTTGGCCTTCGGACGTGTCGATGCCCGCCACTCGGCTCCCAGCTTCATGGCTTCGAGAAAGATGGGGTCGTTCTCGAAGATTCCCGAAAATGTTTGCAGGAACTCCGCAGCCGACTGCCCCGGCGACTCAGGGGGGGCATCAGAGCGGGTTTCTAATCGAGCCACCCGTGTCTCCAGCTTCTTTACTTGTTCTGCGAGTGTTTGCTTCACCATGTTCGTCCCCTTTCGTGGGGCGGGATTCTATTCCAGTGTCTGAGTTCGGTCTATTCGTTGCGTCGCTGGCTGTTTGATGTCGTTCGGCCACCGCGCCGTCTTAAGGTTTCATCATGCCCTATCTTGATCCCGAAGGTCT
>JANNDA010001186.1:0-12451 GCA_031387195.1 Planctomyces sp.
GGACTCGTCATCGTTCACGCGGCGAACAATGCGTTCCCGGAATGGTCGGAGTTCAACAAGATGATCGGGCTGGGCTGGCGCGGCGCGGATTTCGGAGATCGCGGCACGACCAACGAGACCGGTGAAATCATTCGCACGGAAAAAGGAAAAGGCCCCGGAGCCGGACATGGGCCGCAGCACGATTTCACAATCCGCGTGCGTGACTCCGCTCACCCTGTTGTGAAAGGCATGCCTGCGGAATGGCTCCACGCGAAGGACGAGCTGTATCACGGCCAACGCGGCCCGGCCGCCAATATGCACATGATTGGGACCGCATTTTCCGACTCCACCAAAGGAGGCACGGGAGCCCACGAGCCCATGATTTGGTGGATTCCCTACGGCAAAGGAAAAGTCTTCACAACGGTCATGGGGCACGCGGAGTACTCTATGAAATGCGTCGGTTTTCAATCGGTTGTCGCGCGGGGTGCCGAATGGTCGTTCACCGGCCAAGTGACACTGCCGATTCCCGAGAATTTTCCCACCGCCGACAAAGTGAGCGCGGCTCCGTAAGTAACCCGAAGCGTCAGCGAGGGCGGGCGCTTAACGTGACTGCGAATTCGGAACGTCTTGAAACGCTCGCCCTCGCTGACGCGTCGGGTTAGTGAGGGGCACGTTCCGGTTCGCTACCAACCGGGCGAGTCAGGGCTATACTCCGCACCCGATTTCACTGTCTTCAACCGACTCGTTTCCAAATTTTTTCAAGCAACATCATGCCCGACTTCAACAAGTACGATCCGCGAGTTGATTCACTCGTTATGGAAACCAAAACGTTTTGGGATCCTGCCATTGGCACATTGTCCGAGACGGACAAACAATGGCTAGCGGCGGCGATTCAACGCAGCCCCGACAAGGCCAGCAAAGTGGCCTACGAACGGAGTCACACGGGTTTCACTCGTGCGATCACAGTGACGATCGCCGACATCGAGCGGCTGTACGATGAGAAGCTCGCCAGTTAGCCGAACCGATTGCTAGCACGACGCGCTAGCGAGTAGCGGAGACCGACCACTTGCTAGCGCGTCGTGCTAATTTTGGGAATACGCTCGCGATTACGGCAGCTCTCGAATCCGCAAACCTTTGAACTCAACCGGCGAGCCTTCCGATTCGAGGCACAGGAAGCCGGATTTCGGATTGCAGTTGTTGCCGCCGGAGACCTCTTCGCCGTTGACCCACAGGCGGACTTCGCCGTTGATTGCCCGGACGTAATAGTGGTTCCATTCGCCGATCCCCTTGCTGAGATTCTTGCGAGGAAAGCTGCGTTGACTCTTTGGAGCGACAGGCGGGAACGGATTCATGGTCGATTTGCCGACGGGAAAAACGTCGCCGTGAGTCGTGAACCAGTCGGGCTTCTTGCCGGTCGATTTCTCGTATTGCTCGGCGTAACCATGATCGAGCACCTGCACCTCAATGCCGACGGATGGGAGCGCGTTCGGCTTGAGATCTTTCATCCCCTCTTCAGTGGCCCACAGAAAAATTCCCGAATTGCCGCCTGACTTCAGATGCCGCCACTGTGCCACCAGTTCGAGATTCGTGAACTCAGTCATTGAGCGGATCACGCCGACCGGCTTCCCCGTGCATTGAGCGAGTCCGTCCTTCCAAGACCACGTCTCCGGCTCGCAATTGACGTTGACGAAATCCTTCTCGCCCAGTGATCGCCAACCGAGTCCTTCGCCATCCACAAACGCTTTCGGCGGTGCGGCTGGTTCTTCGGCCATTCCGAGGCTCGCGCCAAGAACCAACAGTGCGGAAACAGTTCGCAGCAAACAACGACTCCAGGTGGCAGTGCTCATGATCATCTCCTTGAGTTGGGAGGCCCCACGTAGCACAGGCGGCTCGCCTGTGATGACTTCGGAAAAACGCATAGGCGAGCCGCCCGTGCTACGAGTGACGACAATTTCTACAGAAGCTCAACGCTCTTGTTCCCGGCGGTCACATCGCCGATCACCCAGTTGGGCAATTGCAATTCGGTCAACTGGCGGCGAACGGAATCCACGACGCTGGGATCAACGATCAGCGTGAAGCCGATTCCCATATTGAAGACGTGATACATCTCTGCTCGCTCGATGTTGCCGAGCCGTTGCAGCCAGTCGAAAACCGGCAGGCGTTCCCACGCATTCATGCGGACGCGGACGCAAACGTCGTCCGGCAGGATGCGCTCGATGTTCTCTTCCAGCCCGCCGCCGGTGATGTGGCACAGGCCGTGAATCGTCCCTGCGGGAGTAGTCTGCAAGACGTCGCGAACCGCCTTCACGTAAATGCGTGTCGGTGCGAGCAACGCATCGCCGACAGTTTGCCCCAGTTCGGCGACGTGCGTTTCGACGGACAGCTTCGCGTGATCGAACACGACCTTGCGAACGAGGCTGTATCCGTTGGAGTGAAAGCCGGTCGAGGCAATCCCGATCACGACGTCGCCCGGTCGCACCGCTTTGCCGTCGATGATTTTCGCTCGATCGACCACGCCGACGCTGAAGCCAGCCATATCGAAATCGCCCGGCTGATACATGTCCGGCATGATCGCCGTTTCGCCGCCCAGCAACGCCGATTGAGCTTGAACGCAACCGGCGGAGACTCCCGCGACAAGCGTCGCGATCAGATCTGGGTTGTCTTTGCCCAGCGCGAGATAGTCGAGAAAGAAGAGCGGTTCGGCTCCGACGCAGAGCACGTCGTTGACGCACATCGCGACGAGGTCAATGCCGACTGAGTCATACTTCTGAGCCAGAATCGCGACTTTCAGTTTCGTGCCGACGCCGTCGGTGCCGGAAGCGAGCACGGGGTCGGTGTATCGGCTGGCATCGAGCCGCAGCAGTCCGGCAAAACCATCGGCCAATTCGATGACTCGCGGCGTATGAGTCCGTTTCATCAGGCTCGGCAATCGTTCCATCGCCTGGTTGTAGAGACCGAGATCCACTCCTGCGGATCGATAGTTGAATGTAGTCATCCCGCAAAACTCACTTCTGTTTGTCGCCATTACGCCGAGCCGCTCTCAACGCTAGCGTTGAATGTAGCGGGACGCTTTGCCTGCCGACAGGATGCTCGACTCGCCGCGCAGTGACTCCGTGTTGCAAGGGTGATTCACGCGGCTTACTCTCGCAAACGTGTTGGCGAACCCGAATGAGGCGCTGTCGAGTCATGTCATACGCTCCCAAACAAAACTGGTCGTTGTACGAAAAGCTGTGTCAGGCGGAGCACACTCGTTGGTTTCGCAGCATGACAGTGCAAGAGTCATGGATGCTGTATTGTTCGATGTTCGATCTCGGGCAACAGATGGCTCACAACTCACCGCCGGACCCGGCCGCCGAGCAGCGACGCTGGGAAGAAAAACTGAAACTCCGGCAGCGCATGGTCAAAGCCTTTTCACGATTGGATGAGTGGCGACGTGACAAACAACCTCAACGTAGCCCTGGCTGATCTGACCTGTTGGCTGCGAAGCGAAAAGATTCCGTTCGCGGTCATCGGTGGCGTGCGCGGCGAGCCCCGATTTACCGCCGATGTGGATGTCATTATCGGACTGGAATTGGATGACGCCTTGCAACTGATTCACCGTTTGCCCGGCAGCCATTTTGAACCGCTGTTTGCTGACATCGCTGAGGTTGTGCGGACGTCGTTCATTCTGCCTCTGCGTCATTCGGAAACGGGAGTCAAAGTCGATGCCGCAATCGGACTGTCGGGCTTTGAGCGAAACTTGCTGGCACGCGCGACTGAAATGGAACTCGCTGGCGTGGTCGCGCCGGTCGCTACGGTCGAGGACATCATCCTGATGAAGCTCGTGGCTGGACGACCGCGAGATGCTGAGGATTGTGAAAAACTAACTCAGAAACATGGCATTCGATTGGACTGGCCGTATCTGAGCGAGACTGCGCAACAACTCGAAGAAGCGCTCGCGGTGGATCTGACAGTTGCATTGCACGAACTCCGCGAACGGCACGCGCCCGATTCGCTGACTGGATGACTTCGGTGACTCGTCACTTGAACTTGCGGTTCTCGCGACGAGCGGCCTACGATCCGCGCGAACTTTAGATTCGCGCATGAGCCTTCAATGCAGTGCCGGAATTCTTTCTCAGAATGACAAACGGGAGCTCAACGGAATGAGTTCGGAGTGGCAAGAATCTCGTGGTGTCCGTTTTGATCCGAAGCATCCACGATTCGGGAACGGTCCTTCGTTTTTGAATGTGCCGACCAAGACAAGGACGGTCGAGGAGATGACTGAGGAATTGGATTCTTCATTGGCGGCCAGGGCCCCGGATCGTGCTCGATTGCACGAGGCGATTGGTCGCACGCGCGAGTATCTGTTTTCGATCCAACACGAGGACGGCTTTTGGTGCGGGGAGCTGGAAGGGGACACGATCCTCGAAAGCGAATACATCCTGCTGCTGACTCACCTGGGGCGAGGACGCTCTGACAAGTCGATCCGCTGCGCGAACTACATCCGGCAGCAACAGCTTCCTGATGGCGGCTGGGCAATTTTTCCGGGCGGGCCGTTGGAGATCAGCGCGTCGGTGAAGTCGTACTTCGCGCTGAAGATCGTCGGTGACTCGGCGGATGCCGAGCACATGGTGCGGGCACGCAAGGCAATCTTGGCGGCGGGCGGTGCCGAGAAGGTCAACAGCTTCACGCGGTTTTATCTCGCGCTGCTGGGCGTGCTGACCTATGAGCAATGTCCGGCGGTCCCTCCGGAAGTGGTGCTACTGCCAAAGTGGATGCCGTTCAACATTTATGAAATGTCGGCCTGGTCGCGAACGATCATCGTCCCGCTGAGCCTGATGTGGGCCTTCCGCCCGTGTACTCCGGTGCCGCCGGAGCAAAGCATTCGCGAGCTGTTCGTCAAATCGCCGGAAGACCTTCCGGCTCACATGCCGAAGTGTGCGGCGCTCGATCCGTTGCAGAAGAAGTCGCTCATCGACTGGGAGGCGTTCTTTCGCCGAGTCGATTCCGCGTTGAAGCTGATCGACCGCTGGAAGATTCGCCCGTTGCGACAGCGAGCGATCCGCAAAGCGGCCGCGTGGATCATTGAACGTTTCGCCGACAGCGACGGCTTGGGAGCGATCTTTCCGCCGATCATTTGGAGCATCGTCGCGCTGCGGTGCCTGGGTTACGCCGACGATTCCCCCGAAGTGCAGTCGCAACTGACGGAGCTCGATCGACTGACGATTTCCGACGGTGACACCGATCGTTTACAGCCCTGCAAGTCGCCGGTGTGGGACACGGCGATTGCGACGATCGCTTTGCGCGACGCCGACGTTCCGCCGGAACATCCCGCGATTCAGCAGTCAGTCCGTTGGTTGTTGTCGCAAGAGATTCGTCGTCGCGGCGATTGGGCGGTGCGCGATCAGATCACAGAAGCGGCGGGCTGGGCGTTTGAATTTCGCAATGCGTTTTATCCCGATGTCGATGACACCGGCATGGTCTGCATCGCGCTGAGCCGTTGCCTGCCGGAATACAACTGGTCCGCCGACTTCTTGCTCGATGAGTGGAGCCCGCATGAAGCGGACAAGGATGTCGCGGCGGTTGTCGCGGGCAAAGCTCACGACGCGGAAGACGCGGTCGCTCAAGTCCAGACCATCAGCCCGATGTTGAGCGCCATTCACCGCGGTGCTCGCTGGGTCATGGCGATGCAGTCGAAAGACGGCGGCTGGGGCGCGTTCGACCGGGACAACACGCGCGAGGTTTTCACGCGAGTTCCGTTCGCCGATCACAACGCGATGATCGATCCAAGCACTGCCGACCTCGCGGCTCGCATGGTCGAGATGTTCGCCGGATTGAATGTGTCGTTCGATCATCCGGCGATTGAGAAAGCGGTCAAATACGTTTGGTCGAAGCAGGAGCACGATCACTGTTGGTATGGCCGCTGGGGAGTCAACTACATCTACGGCACGTGGCAAGTGGTGGTCGGCCTCACGAGCATCGGCGTCCCGACGACCGACCCGCGCATCCGCAAAGCGGTCGAATGGCTCAAAGGCAAACAACAACGCAGCGGCGGCTGGGGCGAGACGATTCGCTCCTACGAAGAGCCCGCGTTGCGCGGACAAGGTGAGCCGACCGCCTCGCAAACCGCCTGGGCGTTGCTCGGACTGATCGCCGCAGGTGAAGGGCATTCGACAGAGGCGCGTCGGGGAATTGATTACCTGATCCGCACGCAGTTGCCCGACGGGACTTGGCACGAGCCAATGTGGACCGGCACCGGCTTTCCGAAGGTTTTCTATTTGAAGTACCACCTCTACCGGATCTATTTCCCGTTGATGGCGCTCGGCCGGTTTGCGAAAGGCTCGAACTGAAACCGGAACGGGGTATTCGTCCTGCCATACAAGCCCGAAGCGCAAGCGAGTGATGGCGGCGAATATCACTCGCTTGCGCTTCGGGCTTGTATGTCGGGCCGCTGAAAAGGCATCGTCGTTCATGTATTTACCGCCCCATTTTCAAGTGACGGAAACGGCGAAGCTGGTCGACGCAATGAAGTGACCGAGTATCAACCACGTTGATCGGCGAGACTTGTCGGTGGATCATCTTCCAAGCTCATCCGCCAGCGTGCCTGCGTCGTAGATCTTCCGCATCGCTTCAATCATGCCCGCAGAGTGGACGGAGACCGCTCTACCGCCGGTCGGTGAAGAATGTTGGTATTCGCCACCGAGGGCCAGCAGGTTCGAATCAAAGATCAAACCGACCAGTTCCCCCGCGCGATTGACGACTGGGCTGCCGCTGTTGCCTCCGATGCTGTCGCAGGTGCTAGCGAAGTTGAGCGGGGCTGCCGGATCGAGAATTGCCTTGCGGTCGTGCCAGCGAGTGGGGAGTTTCCACGGCTCTTTTTCGCCGTGTGACGCGGAATGCTCGAACGCATCACCGAGTGTCGTCCAGGCGGGGACTCGCTCGTTAGTGCCGGACGTGGCCGCGTCGATTCCTTGAACTGTGCCGAACGACAGTCGCAACGTGAAGGTCGCATCGGGATAGACCGACGTGCCGAACTTGGCGAACCGCAGTTTTGCGATCTCGCCGTATGCCTGTCGCTCCGGTTCTTCAACCGATGCTTCGTACTCTTTGCGGACCAATCGCGCTCGCTCATCGATGTCGCGAGCCAGCACGATCAGCGGATCGGTTGAGGCTTCGATCGCCTTCCAACCTCCCACCGCGATCCGCTTACGCTCTTCGACGTCCTTCAGCTTCGTGCCGTTGATCAGTTCCGCCGCTCGCACGACAGGGCCTTTTCCTGCGAGTGCTTTGCTGAGCACTTCCGGCTCGTGCCGCAGTTCTTCCAGCAACAACGCCAGCGAGTCCGCGAGTTTGGCTCGCTCAAGATCTTCGTAGATCGGCGCGGGAGAGAAGACTTTGCGTTTCAACGACTCGCGTCCCGAGTCGCGATACTCGGCCAAACGCTTCTCGTTCGGCTTTTCGTCTTCGGCTGCCATGCGCACAAGCGATCGCGCGATGCCGAACAGGTCCGAATAAAAGCCCGCTCCGAATTCGAGCAGCATGTGTCTTTTGAAAATGTGCGAGTGATGTTCGTTGGCAGCGGAGATGCGATCCCACGGATCGTTGCTCTCCGTAGAACGGTTTTCCAAACCGTTCGCCTTCGACGGCGTCGATTGCTCGGACGGTTTGGAAAACCGTCCTTCGGCAGCGCCGCCGAAACGCAGATCGACCTCCGCTCGTTTCTTCGCCTCGAACAATCGCGGATCTTGCAAGGCCTGAATCATCCCGATCATTCGCTTGCGATTGTTCTGGATCGAAAAGAAATCCTTCTTCGCCCGGCGAGCGAACTCGTCGCCGTCGGCGGCGAATTGCTGAAGCAGAATCTCGCGACGGCGGAACAAATTAAGCAGCGAGGGGACGCGGACGTCGCGCTGAAACTTCAGAGCATCAACCGTCAGCAGCCGGCTGGTCCGAGCGGGATGTCCGCTGACAAAGATCAATTCGTTTTCCTTCGCACCGCTCGCCGACCACTTCAGAAAGTGTTCGATCTTCACGGGCTGACCGTTCTCGTAGACGCGGAAGATCGCCATGTCGAGGTCGTGCCGCGGATACTCGAAGTTGTCGGCATCGCCGCCGAAGAAGGCGATGGAAAACTCCGGAGCGAAGACCAAGCGGACGTCGGTGTATTTCTTGTAGCGATAGAGGTGATACGCCCCGCCTTGATACAGCGTGACGACGTCGCTACGCAGTTTGGTTTGCTCGGTCGATTCCTGTTCGATGCGCGCAATCTCCGCCTGCCGAGCTTGCTGAGCCTTGTCGGCCGCCTCCGCCGCGACCGCTTTGTTGACTCGATCCGTCACGTCGATGATCTCGACCAACTGATTGAGTTCCAAATCCGGAGCCGCCACTTCGTCGGCATGTCCCTTGGCGAGAAAGCCGTCGCGGTAATAGTTGTGCTCGGCGGTGGAAATCTTCGCGAGCGTATCGGCGGCGACATGATGATTGGTCAGCACCAACCCGCTGCTCGACACAAACGATCCCGAACCGCCGGAATTGAATCTCACCGACGACTTCATGAGATGTTCGGCCCAAACGGCGGGCGGCTCGAAGCCGTACTTTTCTTGAAGCTGCGTCGTCGGCAGATGGTTGTAAACCCACAATCCCTCATCGGCGGATGTGCGATGAGGCAACGTCGCGATCAAAGTCGTCGCGGCAAGAATCGTCCAAACCCAAACAAATCGTCGTCGCGTTAGTCGCATGAGGGATTGATCCTTTTCGCAATGGCGGTGATTCACGGAATGAGTGAGCCGCAGAAAACTCGGCGGGGTTTCTTAGCTCGGTGGCGGCCAAACTGCCATCATGTTGGCAATGGCCGCTACTATTTCTGTCTCGCGGCGAAGCCGAAAAACTAACCCGAAGCGTTAGCGAGGGCGGGCGCTCCAGAAGACTTGGAATTCATCGTCTTGTGGAGCGTCCGCCCTCGCTGACGCTTCGGGTTACTTGGATTGGCTGCTTTGAGCCGTCTCGATCAGCGGGCGAAAGTACGAGTCGTACCGGCTGATGATCGAACCGGAGATGCGAACGCCAAGGGCGGCTGTCCCTTCGCGATCTTCGATGGTCCAGGTCGAGCCGGAGATCTGACAGTCGTCGATCAAACGACCGGGGATTTTCTCGAATGTCAGCGCAGCCACCGAACTCGATGCGACGACAAAGCCGCGATCGGATGTTTCGATCAGCATCAAGCGAGTCACGGTGCCGATGAGTCCGCTCTTGCGATCCCCTTCCGGAAGGGTGATCTGGATCGGCCAATCGATGTGTGTGCCGGTGTAAGCGAACAACAAACGTTCGTCTCGTGCGAGTTCCGCAAGGGCGACTTTCGCGACAAAGGCATCCAGGTTCGAGCCGGGTGCGTCTTTCGGAAGCAACGTGACGAAGGCATCGCCGTACTCGCGGTCGAGTTGTTTCTTGATCTTGGCGAATTCCTGACCGAGGAACACGGCGGTTTCCAAAACGATCTCATCCGGCTGCACATCCCACGGGCGGACGCGAGCGGCCAAGCGACAGAGATCGGTGACGTACAGCGCAACGGTCGGCAGCGAGACATCAAGGTCCGGCGGCTCAAACGCATACGGCGGGTTTTCGGCGAACCCTTCGATGAGGTCTCGCCGATGAGACTCATCCAGCTTGCGAAACAAATCGGCGAAATTCAGCCGCGTTTCCAGTTCGTCGATCGGGCAGCCTTTGACGCAGATCAAGAACGCCGCGAGCGAACTGGCCGCTTTGAGTTGCTCGCTGTGCGGCTCATCCCCCGACTTCTCGTGCAACGTCGCCGGGAGCGTCTCCGACAGATGCAGCTTCAAGCCGAGTCTTCGTTCGACACCCGCCCGCCAGTCATCGACTGTCTTGCGCGTCTTGCCGTGAATGAACGATTGAAAGAAGCGTTCGAGCCGCCGCGCAATTTGTTCGCGGTCGGGCAACGTCAGAATTTCATGAGCCTCGGAAAGCGACCGCACGCGCTGATGCATCGACAGGCAACGATAGAGAAAGATCCGGTCGTACTCACTGCGGAGATGCAGGGAACCGACTTCGCGCAATGCTTGAGCGAGGTTCTCTCGCGACAACGGAAAACGGCTCATCAGGTCCGTCAGTTCTGAGGCATAGATCCAGTTCGGGGCGCGATGCCGGAAGTCGCCGCCATAAATGCTCGCCACTTCAAAGCCGATGACGCGCACCACCTCGTTGAGCAGTGCGACCGCTTGTTGATCAATGAGCCAATTGGCCGCCGCCTTCGTGCCCCGCTTGCCCAACTCAGTCAGTGCCCACGTGAGTCCCAACGTCAACGGCGTCACTCCCGCCATCCAGCGACCGAAGTAGGAGACCGTCTGCATGTAACCGAAGTAGGGCTGTGCCGCTGTGTAAAGTTCATACGCCTTGAGCGACTTCTGCAAATAGCTGTGCAGCGCGCTGATGGTCTGATCTTTCGGATTCAGCGGCAGCCGCTCCAGCACCACGAGCAAATGCAGACAAGCTCGGCTCCCCGCGCGGAGCAATTGGTCCATGCTGGTTTCCAACAGCGGATTATCCACGCCCGGCCGATAGACCTGAGCCACTCGAATGATGAAGGCATGCGCGTCATCGCGAATCCGTTTGCCATCGACTTTCCCCTCCGGCGGTTTGTAATGCCCCTCGCGCAACCGTTTGTAAAGCTTCTCCGATTCATCGTTGATGATCTTCAACACTTCATGGTCTTGCGCGGTCAGTTCCCGTTGTGAGCGTTCGGGAACATCGGCCAGTGAGTCCACTTCGGCCTGCGGGTACTCCAGCCACTCGCGAAAGTTCACCAGCCGATCGGCCAGATGCATCTCGCGCGAATCCAATTGCTTGGCACGATCGGTGAGCTGACTCGTGGCGGTGGCCATGAATTGCTCGATCTCAGCGCGCCGCTTGGTCAATTCGTCCCGTGCGAAGTCCACGTCTGTGACACGACGGCGAGCACATCCCGCTCCCGCCGCCGCCGTGCAACCCACCACAATCAACGCTCCTTCCGCGATACCAAACCGCAGTAACCATGTGGAGATTCCGGCGGCAGTCCACGATAGGGCGGCGGTCACGATGCACAACACAAATGTGGCGGACGGAAACTTCATGCGCGAACCTCCGGCAAACGATTCGTGGTGTGCGTTCTTATCTTGGAGCACGATTCAGGACGCGTGCAAAATGACAAAGCGCCGGCAAGAGGGCAAATCTCAACGATTCACAGTCCTCTCGCCGGCGCTTCGTGCTGGCACGGCAATCGATCGGAAGAGTTGTTACCCACCGTCGAGCGACCGCAAGACCACGCTGTCGGAACTCGGCGGTAGATTCAACACTTCTTGAGGGAACAGTTCCACCAGGAAGTCCACGATATCGCGAACGGACAGCACGCCTACCGGCACACCATCAAGTTGGACGATCGGAATATGGCGATAGCCGCCAACGCTCATCTTATTGAGAGCGAAGGCGATCCCATCATCCAATTGCAGGGTTTCAGGATCGGCGGTCATCACCTCTTCAACACAAGCCGTACGGCAATCGTCATGGTAAAAAGCTTTCGTCATCACGTCTCGTTCGGTGAAGATCCCAATCAGCTTTCCACCACGTTGCACCAGCACGCAGCCGGTGTGGTGGTCATTCATCGCTTGGATCGCATCGGAGACCGTGCTGGTCGCCTCGACCACGATTGGATCACGCAGTGGTAGATCGCTGATGAGGGTATCCAGGATCGCTCCACCGATGTTGCCGGACTCTTCGCTGGCTTCGTCTTCGTCATAGGCGTCTTCAAATTCGCTCATGTGCATGATGTCTCTCCTGAAGGCAAAAGTAGACGAGGGGAATACTGAGCGCGTCGCTGGCCACATGAAGGGCGATTGGAAGCCGAAGCAGCAGAACGCCCTTGGCCGAGCAGGTGGCACAGTGCCAACGCCATCTGCAATTGTCAAGCACTTTGCCTGTCGAGCCGATTGCTGGGCCGGGAGACAACGGAGGCAGGCTGCGCCGCGTGACTTTGTGAGGGCTGTCTGGTATTTAGCTCCGCGATCAAATTCGTCGAGTCGTCGAAGTGTTCGGCAACCGACGTTTTTTCGTCTGCTGGTTTCAAATCGAAGTCTTCTGAAAGGTAGTCGCGGCACAATGGAAGCTGGAATCGTCGGGTTGCCCAATGTGGGAAAGAGCACTCTGTTTAATGCACTCACTAGCTCCAAAGCCGCTCAAAGCGCGAACTATCCGTTCTGCACGATCGAACCGAACGAGGGGGTCGTCAGCGTGCCCGACGATCGGCTGCGGCGGATCAGTCAGTTCATCGTTCCCAAGAAGCTGGTGCCGGCGGCTATCAAGCTGGTGGATATCGCGGGGATCGTGAAAGGGGCCAGCGAAGGGCAGGGCCTGGGCAACAAGTTCCTCAGCCACATTCGCGAAGTGGACGCGATCTTGCAGGTCGTTCGCTGCTTTGAAGACCCGGATATCATTCACGTCACTG
>JANNDA010001136.1:0-3746 GCA_031387195.1 Planctomyces sp.
TTCGGGCTGAAGACCGGCTCGCGCCGCCCAGCCGCCGGTGGTGACTTCGCGCACGGCAACCCCTTTCTGATTCTCCTTGTAACCGAGTTGCCGCGCTAGTTCGGGTGTCAGCGTTTGAACGCTCAGCCCCAGATCAGTGGAAGTGGTTTGTCCCTGCTCGGTGCTGAGCGCCACCTTGTCGTCGAGCAACCCGATCTTCACAGGAATGGTCTGCCGCTTGCCGTCTCGGTAAATCTCGACATCGACCGTCGAGTCCGGACGAGTCTCCGCGACCATGTTGCGAAGCTGCCGCGCATGATTCATCGTGCGGTTGTTGAACTTGATGATGATGTCACCCGACTTGAGACCAGCTTTCTCCGCCGGCCCGCCCTTCGACACGTCGCTGACAAGTACGCCTTCACGACCGTCGTAGCTGAAGGACTTCGCGAGTTCCTTGCTCAAATCCTGAATCGCGGCACCCAGGAACCCGCGTTCGATCCGTCCGTCGGGAATGAGATCGTCCATGACCGACTTCGCCAGATTGCTGGGAATGGCGAATCCGATTCCGGCGCTCGACCCGGATCGCGAGGCAATCGCCGTATTGATTCCGACGACCTCGCCTTGCAAATTCACCAGCGGCCCACCGCTGTTCCCCGGATTGATCGCCGCGTCGGTTTGCAGGAAGTTCTCGTAGTCGGCGATCCCCACCGCATCGCGTCCCGTCGCGCTGATGATGCCCGCCGTCACCGTATTTTCGAGACCAAACGGCCCACCCACCGCGAGCACCCAGTCACCGACGCGGGCCTCTTCGGAGTTTGTCAGCCGAGCCGCAGACAGGTTACTGGCGTCGATCTTCACGACAGCCACTTCTGTTTTGGGGTCGGTTCCCACCACTTTCGCCTGGTACTCGACGTTGTCGTGAGTCTTCACGATCAGACGATCCGCGCCGGCGACGACGTGGTGATTCGTCAGCACATAGCCGTCGTGGCTGACGATGATGCCGCTTCCGTAACCTTGCTGAATCCCCTGCCGGCCAGGGGACGGAGTTCCAAAAAACCGGCCGAAGTCATCGCCAAAGAAGCGTCGCCATTGGTCCGGTATCATCGGTTGCACGAGTTGTTGTCCGACTTGCAGTTGCTTTTCCGAAGTGATGCTGACCACTGCCGGACGGATGATGTTCGATGCGTTGCGGAACGCATTGGACAAGTCGTTCGCATGACGCAGCGATTCCGTGTCGATGGCTTTGCGGAGCTCGCTGGGCGATTCCTTGCGATCATTGGCGATCAAGAAAGTGACGGCCCCGACGCTCAGCAGAATCACCAGGACTAAAAACAAACCGTTCATCAACCCGCTTGAAACTTGAATGCTCTTTTTCATGATGACTGTTCTCCCGTGAAATGGTTGTCCTTTCGTTGCTCGCCCATGTGGCCGTTCATGGGATTTCTCCCTGGAATGAACTCTCAAGCTTGTTGTTTCAGACGACACCCTCGGTGGCAGACCCATTCTCCCTATCGAGAGAAGACCGCCGGAGCGGGCCGAATGCGTCGCATCAGCCCGCCCCGGCACATGAACGCTTTGCTTTCCAGCGTTCACGATTTTTTGGCTTCCAGTTTCTTCGCATCACCGCCGTGCTTGATCGCGATCTTGGCGGGGACCGCTTCCGGCTTCTTCTGGAATTCGATCGCCAGGACGCCATCGCGGAACTCGGCGTTGATCGAATCGCAATCCACGGTCTCCGACAGGCGCACCGATCGTTCGACCAGTCCAAAGGTCCGCTCGTTGCACCAGCATTTGCCGCAGGATTCCGGAACCTTCCGCTCACCACGCAAGTACAACACACCGGCCTCGATCGTGAGATCGACGTCATCCAGACTGAATCCGGGCATGTCGAATTCGAGATAGACTTTCTTGTCATCCTCCCACAGCGTCAGCGGCGCGACCAGCAAGCGAACGCCATTTCCGCCAGCCGTCTTGGGAGCCAGCACCGAATCCAAAACCTGATCCACTTCACGGAAGATGTCGGCCGGCGACATCGTCCACCGCGGGCGATTGAGAGTTGCTAACATGGCAAAACCTCCTTTACGACAATGAGACTTTGAGGTTGCCTCGCGGCATCGGTGACCGCCACCAACCCGCTGCGGCAGAGGAGTCGAGACGAACCACGCAACCGATGTTCTTGACTGCCGTCATTCTGACCGGCTGCAATTGATGGCCTTCGCGTATTTCAAACCGCGTGCCAATTCATCCTGCCGAGAATTGGCTCGACGAAAGTCCTTGTCGCGCCGAAAAAAATGACTGCGCAACGTGGTCGGCATCGGGGCAGACTTCGAAAACACTGGTGCCAAGTTGGCACTTTCGCTGTGTCGGTCAATTCCTCGATCACGCCAGCAATGATCGCGGCGACGATCAGACTCCAGTTCTCTCTCATTTCGCCGTTGGTAGTGCTCATGGCGTGTGACATTCAGGCTGCGATGAAAGCGGTGCTGTGCCGAGCGATCATCAGCTCTTCGTTGGTCGAGACGACTTCGACGGCACAGATACTCTGCGCTGTGCTGATTACGGTCTGATCGCCGTCTTGAAACTTGCCTTCCAGGGCGTACCCGGTGCCGGTCACTTCGACGCGGCGTTGGTCCAGCATGAAGACGCACGCGGTCATCTCGTTCTTCGTCAACGTCCCGGTCTTGTCGGTGCAGATGACGGTCGTAGAACCAAGCGTCTCGACAGCGGGAAGCCGGCGGACAAGCGCACGCATCCGAGCCATGCGTTGCATCCCCAGCGCCAGCGTCATGGTGGCCACGGCGGGCAGACCTTCCGGCACTGCGGCAATGGCCAGAGAGACGCCGATCTCCAACATGTGCCAGAAGTCCGTCACGCCGCGCAACCAGCCCGCCACGACAATGACGGCACACAGCGTCAACACAATCACGATCAGCAGACGACTGAGCTGCGCCAGCTTTTGTTCCAACGGAGTGGCGCGAGTCGTCGCCTCATCAATCAGGATGCCGATCTTGCCGACCTCGGTTTGCGTGCCGGTATCGGTCACCAGCAACCGGCCGCGTCCGTCCGTGATCGTCGTCCCCTGGAAGGCCATATTAAGACGGTCACCAAGTGCCGCATCCTCGTCGGGAAGCGGATCGACTGTCTTGGTAACCGCGTTTGACTCACCAGTCAGAGCCGCCTCTTCAATTTGCAATCGCACGCACTCGACGATGCGACCATCGGCAGGCACTCGCCCCCCGGCAGCCAGGACGATCAGATCGCCCGGCACCAACTCCGCTGCGGGAATCTCACTCTGCGCCGTCACGGATCACATGCGCGACCCGCACCGCCTGTTTTTGCAGAGCGGACAACGCCTGCGCCGCCTTCCATTCGGTGAAGAAGCCGATAACGGCATTGAGGACGATGACCATCAGGATCGCGATGGCTTCAATGTTTTCGCCCAAGGCAAAAGCGATTGCCGTGGCTGCGACCAGCAAAGCCACAATGAGGCTCTGGAACTGAACCACAAAGATGGACGGAGTCGAACGCTGATGCGCCTGAGCCAAGGCATTGGGACCAAACCGCGTGAGCCGCCGAGCCGCCTCGGCCTGAGTCAGACCCTGCGCAACATCAGTCTGTTGCCGCTCGACGGCCTGGGCCACCGGGAGCATGTGCCACGCACTGGTCTGCGGCGGAGAGCCCCGTCCCTCACTGGACGGCGCGTTGGCTGACCGTTTCCTCGTCCTCGTTTCGGTAGACATGAACGCTTTCCATTTCCTCAGGACTGC
>JANNDA010001212.1:0-5876 GCA_031387195.1 Planctomyces sp.
GCATCGAGTTGGCCATCGTCCCAACCGCCTCGAACCCCGCGCCCTCAAACGCCGACCCACCACGCACGACTTACTGACCCAACCACGAGCCGCCGCACGAGCCAAACTCTTGACCGGCTGCTCGACGTAACTTCAACTCACGCAAGCGGCAGTGCCATTCGGTGAAGGAACCTTTTATCCCCCCGATTCCACGGGAATCAAATTTCCTTCCGCATCGAACGGCATCTCAAACGGGCCGTCGATGATGGCCAAGTCTGAACGCTGACTGATTTCGGGGAGATAGGCTTCGCTCACGAGCACCTCGCCGAGGTGCAGCGTGTTGGCGATCTGAACGACTTTGGCCTTCGTCGGTTCAACGAGGCCGAGTGTTGGCAGGGCCGCTTCGATCACCCCGCGATCGGTGTCGAATGCGATCGGGAGCATGGCGGCGGTGGGATGACCGCCGGTCAGACAGTTGATCGCCGTGATGCGCCGATCGACTTGGTTGATCGTGCGGGTGTTGGTGAATTCGGCGATGCCGATGCCGGTCGCGTTGCCGTGCGTCTCGTGAGTGAGCCCGCGAACGAAGATCCGTTTGACCGACACATCGTCTTGATCGGTCGCGGCGTGGTCGTTGTATTTGCGGCCGATGACGTTGGTATCCATGCCGGTGCCGCTGATGTTTTTGCCGATCTCATCAATGATCAGCAGTTGCGTTTGCGGGAACGGCAATCTTGGCAGCCAGTTCTTGGCTAGCACGAGCAGTTCCGACTCACGCGTGAAGAAGTCTGCCGGAGCGACCGCCGCGAGGAGCGCTGTTTCATCGTAAGCATTCTCCACAATTCCGAGGCCGCCGATTACTTTGCACTTTCGCAGGACGACATCGGCAACCGCTCGAATGATTTCGAGGAAGCTGTGATCGAGAATCGCTCGGTGATAGATCTTCGCCCCTTCGTGCTTGCCCAGGCCGATGAGCATCATCTTGTGCAGGCCGGACTCGACCGGCCCGACGAACCCGGTGTGTGGTTTGACGCGCCCGACGACCAGCACGTGGTCGCAGCCGAAGGCGTGTTTGTCGAAGTGGACCGGAATTCCTTGTGGCGTCGTATCGACCACGACCGTTTCCATCGAGGCTCGGATTTCCGCGCCAGTGAAGGCTTCGGTGACGCCGTATCCTTCGATGATCTTCCGCTGTCCTTCCGCCGTGCCGCCGCCGTGGCTGCCCATCGCGGGAACGATGATCGGCTTGCCACCGACTCGCCGCACATGGTCGCAAACCGCTTTGATGACGATCGCAATGTTCGCGATGCCACGGCTGCCAGCGGTGATGGCGACGGTCTGTCCGGGCTGGATCTGTTGGCCAAGATTCAACGTTGCGAGTTGCCGGTCAACTTCGCCGGGAATATCGTTCACGCGGGTCGCTTCAAACGTTTGCCGCAATCGCACCATGCGAGGCAAGCTCATGGGATGTCTCCTGTGACGTGAGTTTTCTCGCGGCAGTGTAGGCCCACATTGCGACATGATCCACACGAACGAGAGTCCATGACGACTTCCAAAACAATCACTGCCGCAGATGATTCACCCCCGCCGCGTGACACGTTGATCGTCAATGCTCGCATTCGGATTCCGCACGAGGAGTTTGAATTCGAGCACTCGCGTAGTTCTGGTCCTGGCGGGCAAAACGTCAACAAGGTGAATTCAAAAGTCGGCCTGCGTTGGCGGATTCAAGATTCGCCAAGTCTGCCTGATGACGTGCGGCAACGTTTCCAGGTCCAATTCGCCTCACGGCTCTTGAATGACGGAAGTCTGCTCATCGTTTGCGAGAAATCTCGCAGCCAATTGCTCAACCGTGTTGGCTGTCTTGAACAACTGAGTAACATGCTGACCGAAGTCGCCATACCGCCCAAACGCCGTCGTCTGACGAAGCCGACGCGAGGCTCCAAGGTACGACGGTTGGATGAGAAACGTCAGCGTTCTGATACCAAACGAATGCGTGGTTCACCTCGAGATGACTAATCCCTCAATAAGCGATGCCACCCTGACCCCACCGAGCTTGCCTCGGTGGAAACAGGCTTTTGCACTACGGATCTCCTCAACTGAAAACATTATCGACGTAGTGCAGAAGCCCGAAAACCACCGAGACAAGCTCGGTGGGGTATTCATAGTTTGAGACTCATCGATAAGTGTCCCCTGGGATTGAGTACGAAACATGCCTGACTTCAATGCGTATCACAAATGGCTCGGGATTCCTCCCGAAGAACAGCCGCCGAATTACTACCGCTTGCTGGGCATCTCGCTGTTTGAGAAGGACCGCGATGTCATCATCTCGGCTCTCGATCAGCGGCAAGTTTACTTGAAGCAGAAGTCCGTTGGTCCGCGTGGTGAATTGGCCGAGCCGTTGTTGGAGGAGCTCCAACAAGCGCGACTTTGTTTGCTCAATCGACTGACGAAAGCCAAGTACGACTCTTCGCTGCGCGAGCAAGGTTTTGCCGCCGACATGACTCCGCCGTCCGTGCCAGTTGAAAATAACCCGAAGCGTGAGCGAGGGCGCGCGCCCCAAGACGCACCGAATCGACCGTCTGCTGAAGCTCCCAGCGGTGGGGGGGCGTTTCCGTCCGAGGACGAAACCACACGACGGGCAAGAGTGCCCATCCTCCCTGCTGACGGATTTCAATTTCCGACGGAGGGTGAAGTCGAAGATGTCTCCGTGAAATCGAAACGGATGGAACAGCGATCTCGGCGAATTTCTTGGGCCGTCAACCTGATCGTCGCGGGCGCGGTCGTCGGTGGGATTTGGTGGATGAGGGAAAGAGGCATGCTTCCTCCTCCCGGAGCACTGCTTGAGCCAGCGAAGAATCAGCGTGTTGTCGAGACCAGCAACGAACCCGCAGAGGGCAATGAGTCCGATCCACCGAATCAGTCACCACGCGAAGCGGAAGCCACAACCAGCGTTCGCCCCAATCAAGTCCCCAAGAAAACGGAACCACCCATCGTCGGCAGTCCCCGAACGCCCCCCAAAACTCCGACCACCGTCAAGCCGTCCATCGCGGTTCCACAGGGGACCGACAAGTTGCGGTTCGTCAATCACAAGACGACCGTCGTCGATTTTTCGTTGTCCGCCGACGGCGAATCACTGGCCACCGCTGGACCAGCGGGAGATTGCCGTATCTGGAATGTCTCGACGGGTGAGACGACCGCACAATTTTCCGGCCACGAAGGGCAGGTGCATTCCGTCGCGTTCGCGTCCCGAGGAAATCAAGTTTTGTCTTCGGGAGAGACGTTGAAGTTGTGGAACTCCACAACGGGCAAAGAACTCGGGGAGTTGAAGACCAACCGCCGTCCCGTGCGCGCGATTCAGTTCTGGCCGACCCATCGCCAAGTTGCCACCGTCGGCGCGGGCGCGATCGAAGTCTGGGAGATCGCCACTCGGAAACAGCTTCGCATGATTTCGGGCGCTCATCCGTTTTGTGGTTCACTCGCGCTGACAGAGGACGGCCTGACGTTAGCCGCCACGACCGGTGAGGAAGCCGAAGTCGCAACGCTGTTTAACGCCGTCTCTGGAAAAACGATTCGGTCCTTCACCGGACACAAGTCGCGGATCAGTTCGATCGCCCTCTCGAAGGACGGACAATCGTTGTGGACCGCGTCGAACGAACATGTCGCGCGGCGCTGGAATACCAAGACTGGCACGACCGAAACCCGCTTCGCCCACACCGACGTGCTCGCTCTGTCGCCCGATGAAACCCTCTTGGTGACCGGCGGCCTCAACGGGCTGGTTTCGATTTGGAACGCTCAAACCGGGAGCGGTTTGATGCAACTTCCACGTTTGAAGCTTCAAGTTTTGGATGTGACGTTTCTGCCGGATGGTGAGCACATCCTCTTGGCGGGTGACTCGACCGACAAATCGGGGGAAACAGCGACGATCCAATTGTGGAAGCTGCCGAAGATCGATCCCAACGCACCTGGCAGTCGGCCGAATTCCATTCTGGTCGCCGGAGTGACGGAAGAAGAACTTCCCGAAAAACCGCCGACAACCAAGGACAGCGATGTTGTTGAAAAGAAGTTGCCCGTACCTACGGACGACGAACGTATGGCTGCTGAAAAGACAGTCAAAGAAATCTTCAAACAGGACTTCGCGAAAGCTCTTCGCTTGGCAGACAAAGCGGACCTCGCCGAGAAGTTGTTCGTGCAATCTAAAACCACGACCGATGATCCCGCCGGAAAGTACGTGTTGCTGCAAGAAGCGAGCGACTTGGCTGTCATCGCCGGGGACATTGATGTTGCGGAAAAGATCCTGCGCGAGCTGACGACTCACTTTGATCTCGATGCGATCGACACGAAAATCAAAGCGTATAAGCAACTCAACACGACGGTGAAATCGGGAGCACCGCAAGAGCAACTGGCGACGGCGCTCCTCAAACTCGCCGAAGAATGTGCCGCCACTTCGCGATTCGAGACCGCGATTGAAGCGACGAAGACCGCCGTGCTGCTCGCGGGCAAAGCCAAGAACCTCCCGCTTCGCGAAATGGCCAAGGCACGAACCGATGAGTACTTGCTCAAAATGAAATCCGGCGGCGAGGCGGAACAGTTCCGCGCTGAACTGAGTAAAAAACCAGACGATCCGCTGGCGAACGAACGCCTGGGAAAACTTCTCTGTTTCGTCAAAGACGATTGGACCACCGGCCTGCCGTACTTAGCGAAATCAGCAAACCTGCCGTTGAAGTTTGCTGCGGAGCTGGAACAAACCAAGCCTGACGACTCAGCGAAGATGACCGAGTTGGGCGACGCGTGGTTGGAGTTGGCCAAGGAGTTCGCAACTGCCGACAAAGCGGCGGCGAATCGACGCGCTCAATACTGGTATCTCAAAGCGGTTCCGGAACTGAAGGGACTCGACAAGGTGCGCATCAAGATGCGACTGAGTGAATTGGAAAAGCTCAAACTGGATCGGGAGCCACCGGAGGCGAAGTGAGCTTTCAGCCAAGTACCTCATTTGTCGCTCAAGCCGGCTGCCTACTCTGTCTCACGGTCGCTGTCGCAGACTATAACCGTATTGATTACGGCCAGCAGCCACCGACGTGTTCGTCAGCGTTTGTCGAACCGCCAGTTCATCGGACCCGGCCGCTGGCCTCACCTTGTCATCAGTGAGGACATCATGTCTCCCCTCTCGATCATCAAAGCGTGTGTCTTGAGTGTGGTTTTTATCCTTGGAGTCTCAAACGCTTCGTTCGCACAACATCACGGCGGCGGCCATCAGAGTGGTGGAGGACACCACAGTGGTAGCGGACACTACAGCGGCGGCAGCGTGCATCACGGAGGTGGTGCCCACAATCATTACCACGGCGGCGGCTATTACGGAGGTGGCTTTGGAGGTTCCGGTTACAACAACTACTGGGGTTACGGTGCGCCTCAATACGGATACGGTTCGGGATTCGGGATCGGGATCTACTCCAGCCCACAGTACTACTCGACGCCGCAGTATTACTCCGCCCCGCAGTATTATTCTGCCCCGACCTACTCCACTCCCGGTTATTCGTACCCCAGCACGGTGGGCGTGACTTCGCGAGCGCCAATTGCGCAGCCAGTGTTCGACAATGGCCCGATCGTCATCACCAGCCCCGCTACGAACGGCAAAGCGATCGACTACACACTCAACGGCTCACGTTTCTCAATCAAGCCCGGTCAGTCGCAGAAATTTACACACGATCGAGACTGGATTGTGGAGTTCAGTCGCGGCAACGGAATGGGTGCCGGGCAGTACACGCTCAAGGCCACGACTTACAAATACAAGCAAACGGCCAAAGGTTGGGAATTGTTTGAAGCGGCGAATAATCAACCGTTTATTGGAGAACCGCTACCACCGACCGATGAGGCAGACATCGGCCCCGCGCCAACCCCAG
>JANNDA010001224.1:0-5255 GCA_031387195.1 Planctomyces sp.
TGTTGACCTCGAAGTGCAGTTCTAACTGTCCGATCCCGATGTCGTCTGTCGCGGTGACATCAATCGGGACAACATCGTCTGGTCGGACCTCGGTGCTCTGGTCTCCCTTCACGATCAATTGTGGCGGCTCGTCGGCGACGACAATCAATTCGCGTGGGACGAGGTCGTTGTTCGTGAGTTTGTGGCTGTCTGCGATCGCGAATGAATAGGGGCCGATCACTTTGGGATCGGCGATCAACTCGACGGAGGCGGATTGTTTGTCGGCAGCGAGATCGAACTTCAGCGGCTCGCCCGCTTCTCGCCAGTTGAGCGAGGCGGTCTCGATCGGCTTGTTGAATTCGAGCGTGAATTTCAAACGGCTTCGCTCAAACACGCGGATCGCACCGACCGCACCGTCGAGCGATTGCGCGGGCCAACCGGAGTACGCGGGCGGCTCGACATCGACTCGAACCTGCGTGACGACCGGCGGCTCGACGACCTGCACTTGATAGTCCCGCGACTGCTGTCGTTCGATCGAGACATGAAACTTCAGATCGCGCATGACGTGTGGCATGATCGTCGCGAACGACTGCCGAGCGGCGTCATACGGCATCGAACGGCGGTCAGTCGTCCCGACGGAATCACGCCATTCCAGCAGAAGTGACTTCGGCGGCTCCGTGGTCCCCGGCTTCGTCACCTTCACAAGCAATTCGACATCAGCACCGCGAGCCACCACGCGATCGCCGTCCGTCACTTCAATTTGCCAGGCACCGACCGTGCCCCAGTTGCCTGACGGCATGAGCAGCCGCTGCCACAGTTGCCGGTACGAACTCGGCGCGAAAAAGACCGGTGCTGCGAGCAGCAAACAAGCGGCCAAACCCAACTTCACTGAACGCCACGCACGGCGTGACGAGACCACTCGTTCGAGATCGAGTTCTTCGACACGCTGCTGAGTTTGTTCGAGCAGCATCTGTCGCATGACCGGCGAACCCTTGAATCCGTCCGGCTGCGACGGGTCAAACAATTCCACCGCCGACGTCAGTGAGTCTTCCCATTCCGGGTGAGCCTTGTCCGCCAGCGCCGCCAGTTCGTTCCAGCCCATGCGCCGGCAAATCGGAATCACAATCCAACCAAGCAACGCGATACTGGTTGCCACACCGATCGACCACAAAGCGGCGAGCCGCGCGGTGGCATTCAGATCCAGGCGAAAGTCGAGCAGGAAGACGATTCCCAAGCTGACGGAAACCAGCAGCGCGACTCGCCCGAACCCGCGCAGCAACCACTGCCACCGGACCCACGATTTGACTTCGACGAGATGATCCACCAATTCCGCAGGCAACCCAGAAGCAGTGTCTGACGCCATGAAAAGTCTCCGTGAGACAAGTGGCCGACTTGTCCAAACACGATCACACGAAAGGAGGCGAGGATTGTATCGGCTCAATCGACGGGAACCATCTCAGTCCGTAAACGCTCCCGGCCGTGGCCGCACGACGCACTTGGCGCGCGAGCCGGGGTCAGGCACCCTGACCGTTCTTGAGAACAGCTTTGACCGCTTGCGACAACCGCCGCATTCCTTCGCGAATGCCCTCTGGCGATTGCACGCCGAAACTGAGCCTCATGCTGTTGCGTGGTCGTTGTTCCGGCGGGCCGCCAAAGCAAAGTTCGCCGGGGACGTACATGACTTGCTCGACATCGACCGATTGTCGGAAGAGCGGCGAGTCGAAGCCGGTGGGGACATGCGGTGGCAGCGTCATCCAAACGTAAAGGCCGCCTGCGGGACGAACCCAGGAAACGCCCGGTAGGTCGTGGAAGAACTCGTCTGCAGCCGACAGCATCGCGTTACGTTTAATGCGATAGGCGGCACGAACCTCCTCGGCATGAGTTGCAAAGCGGCCTGATGCGAGCAGGTCAGTGACCAAGTATTGATTGAAGTTCGCCGAGCCGAAATCTTGGTTCCCCTTCAAGTCGTTGATCGCCGCTCGCAGACATTGCGGCATCAGGCCGAAGCCGACTCGCAGGCCGGGCGAAAAACTTTTGGAAAACGTACCGGCATGGATGACCGTCTCGCCTGTGCGATCGAAGCTCCAAACGCTCGGTAGTACGGGACCGTCGTAATGCAGCTCGCGGTAGGCGGCGTCTTCCAGCACGAAGAGGCGATGTTGCTTCGACCAACCATCCGCGATCTCGACCAGTTCTCGCCGACGTTCCAGTGAGAGGCTGATCCCCGTCGGGTTCTCGAACTCGCTGACCACATAAATCAGTTTGACACGTGACAACTCGCCGACCGCTTCGAGCCGTTGCAGTTCGGCGTTGAGTCCCTCCATTCGCAAACCATGCTCATCGGAGGGCAGAGCGATGGTGCGTGCGCCGACTCCTTCCAGCACTCCCAAGAAAACGAAGTACGTCGGCGCGGCGACCAAACAGATGTCGCCGGGGTCCAACAGCGCGTCCGCCAACAAAGCCAACAACTGCTGCGAACCTGTCGTGCAGACAACTTCGTCGGGTGTCGCCGTGCGTTGTCCGAGCGGCGACGCCGTTTGTTCGAGCCCGTTTTGATACTGGGCCAGTTGCTGCCTGAGTCGCAGGTCGCCGAGCGTCGTGCCATATTGCAACGCGAGCTTTCCCTTCGTGTCGTCAGCCAGAATTCCACGAGCCGCCTCCAATGCCTCTGTTACCGGCAACGAAGCAGCGTCAACGAAACCTGCCGCGAGTGACAACACGTGAGGTCGCTCAATCCCTTGTTGCATCAAAAAGCTGATGGCCTGATCGGCCGCCCAACGGCGACGTTGGCTGAAACTGGGTGGTAATTGCGGGCTAACGGTGGTCATGAGTTTGATCTCGCTCGACGGTTCACGGGAGTAGCGAGTTTGCGGGGGAATGTTGGCAATTGCAAAGCTGTCCGCACGACCGGAGCAGATCGCGTCGGATCGAGGCTCGCTGCTCGACAATGCCTTCCGTCGATGGGGAGCGGAGCGTTATCGTGCCGATGGATTCGGCGAGGTAATTTCAGACGGCGTTCACAAAAGTAACCCGAAGCGTTAGCGAAGGCGGGCGCTCCACAAAACGAGGCATTCAGAATCTCCTGAAGCGTTCGCCCTCGCTAACGCTTCGGGCTACTTTTGCGGCTTCGCCGCGTTTTGCACTTTCACGTAGGCCAAACGACATGCTCAATGTTCTCACTTCAGCGGCTCGACGCTCTTCCTTCTGCGACGGCGTGTCGCGGCGGAGTTTTCTTCAGATCGGCTCGCTGGCTGTCGGCGGACTGACGCTCCCAAAACTCTTGCGAGCCGAAGAACTGGGTTCGCTCAAGGCGTCGAAGAAGTCGGTCATCATGGTCTACCTGTCGGGCGGCATCGCTCATCAGGACACGGTGGACTTGAAGCCGGACGCTCCCGATGGCATTCGCGGTGAGTTCAAACCGATTGGCTCGAAGGTGCCCGGAATTGAGGTGTGCGAACTGCTGCCGAAGCTCGCGTCCTGCTCTGACAAGCTGGCGATCATTCGCAGCATTGTCGGTCAGCAGGATGAACACAGCAGCTTTCAGAGTCTCGTTGGCAAGCCGATGGGCTTAGCGTTGCAAGAAGGTACGCCGAACTTCGGCTCCGTAATCGCTCAGAACATGGGACAGCGAGATGCCGCAACACCAGCGTTCGTGGACCTGTTCCCGACGATGCAGCATCGACCATACAACAGCCCGCCACCAGGCAAGGTTGGTCCGGCATTTCGCGGAGTACGAGCCGACGGCGAAGACATGGAGAGCATGAAGCTGCGGTTCATTGATGCCTCCCGATTTGGAACTCGTCAGCAATTGCTCGCGTCCATCGACGGCATCAAACGCGATGTTGATAGCGTGGCGTTGGCGGGCATGGACTCCAGTTATCAAAAGGCGTTTGACGTGCTCACGTCGAGCCATCTCGTGAATGCGTTGGATGTCGAGAAGGAATCACCGACAGTCCGCGAGCGATACGGCAAAGGATCGGCAAAGCATCTCGGCGACGGGGCTCCGATGTGGAACGATCAATTGCTGCAAGCTCGCCGGTTGGTCGAGGCGGGAGTCCGTTGCGTGACCGTCGCGTATGGCTTCTGGGACACGCACGGCAACAACTTCAAACACATGAAGGACCACTTGCCGCTGTTCGACACCGGAATCTCGGCTCTGATCGAAGACATTTACGCGCGCGGTTTAGATCGCGACGTGACGGTCGTTGTGTGGGGCGAGTTCGGTCGCACACCGAAGATCAACAAAGACGCCGGTCGCGATCATTGGGCGCGAGTCAACAGTGCAATCCTTGCCGGCGGCGGGATGAAAGTTGGCCAAGTGATCGGCGCGACTGACAAGCTGGCTGATTCAGCCACTCATCGACCAGTGCATTACACCGACGTGCTGGCCACGATCTACGACAACCTCGGTTTTGGCGAAGACCCGTCGTTCACCGAACTATCGAGCCGCAAAGTTCGCGCACTGCCGGGAACCGCACGCGTGGTGAGCGAATTGATTTGAGGTTCATCCGACGAGCGCGCGAGGAGTTGTCAGAAAAGAATTTTGGACGGCATCCCGGCTAGGCCGTGTTGAAGAGATTCTGGAACGGCGGCCGGCTTGGCTGGCGCTTGGTCTCGCCGACTGACACAAGAGCATCGCCTTGTCTACTTAGGACCGGCACAGAAATATTTGTCGTGGTTCGCTCCGCGAACCAACGTTGGATCGCGGAGCGATCCACGACTATCGCGACAGTTATTCATGCGCCGGTCCTTAGTCCAAAATGACCGAATTGATTTCCTTCAAGCGCGATACCATTACTAACGCTCAAACAAGCGATGTTCCCACAACCCCACCGAGCTTGCCTCGGTGGGGTTGAGTGGATCACGATTAACTACAGGCCCAGCGCTGCCAGCAGCATGTCGGGCAATGCGAACTGCTCGTCGATCACAGCCGTGGCGTCGTTGAAGACATCGTTTCCTTCGTTGCCCGCCAGCACGTCGGTTGACCCTTGGCCGTTGAGCGTGTCATCGCCGTCGCCCGCCAGCAGCGTGTCGATGTCCGCTCCGCCGAGCAGCACGTCGTTGCCGTCACCACCGACGAGGACGTCTCGACCCGCTCCGCCGTTGAGCGTGTCGTTGCCATCGCCACCGTTGATCGCGTCGTCGCCGAGACCTCCAGAGACGACATCGCCACCGTCACCTGCGATGACCGTGTCGTTGCCGTCTCCGGAGTCTATCGTGTCGTTGCCGTCGTTACCGAAGATCGAGTCGTTCCCCGCTTCGCCGGTGATGGAATC
>JANNDA010001255.1:0-2922 GCA_031387195.1 Planctomyces sp.
CCGGCCGGCGAATAGAACTTGGCCGTCGTCAGTCGGAGACCGGCGCTGCGTTGGATCGGGAAGATGCTCTGCACGGACCATTTGCCGTACGTCTTGCGGCCGACGATCACGCCGCGTTGATGATCTCGCACCGCACCGGCAACGATCTCGCTGGCGCTGGCACTGGCACTATTTTCGTCCGTCAACAAGACGATCGGGACGTTCGATGAGTTCGGCCGATGAGCGGAGTACGACCAATTCTGATCCGCAGTGCGGCCCTTGGTTGAAACCAAGACGCCGTTGTCGATGAACCGATCCAACACTTCGACGGCCGCAGTCAGCAAGCCACCGGGGTTGCCGCGCAAGTCCCAAATCAGCAAACGCAGCCCTTGGCGATTGAGCCGCGACATGGCTTCATCCAGCTCGGCAGGTGAACTCTTTTGGAAGCCAGTCATTTGGATGTAACCGATTCCGCGAGACTCATCGACCATCTTCACCACCGGAATGCTTTTCACTTGAACGGCTCGCCGAGTGGCATTGACCGTGCGGTGATCGGCAGCGGAAAGACCACTCAGTTCCAGCCGAACTTGGCTGTTCGGTGTCCCTTTCAGTTTTCCTGCGGCTTCGTCCGTCGATATGTTGCGGCAATCGACACCGTTGATCGCGACGATGTAATCGCCGATGTGCATCCCTGCCTCAGCCGCCGGACTTTCTGGGAGCACGTTGACGAGGTACAGCCCTCGTCCCGTTTCGGCTTTCATCTCAATACCCAAACCAACGAACTCACCATCAATGTTGTCGTAGAGGTCACTCAGTCGATCTGGAGTCAAGCAGTTGCTGTAGTCGTCCAGTGCGTTGCAGCCGCCGAAGAGGTACTCCATCACCACTGCGGTGCCGCTGAGGCCAGTCATTTGCTCGGCCATGACAGCGACTTCACTCACCGTTTGATGAGCGGCGAATCCGCTGTTGAGCGGCTTGTTCCAATAGTTCTTACGGAGCGTCTCACGCAATCGAGCGATCCCATCTCGCGTGTTCTGCCGGCTGTTGCGATCGGGAAGATGGTGATCCAGAAACCGTTCGCTGGCCAACGCCAGATACAGGCTCTCGGTTCCATGAGCGACAAACGACGTTGAGCTGAGCGGATCGACGAAGCTCGACTTGATCTTGTTGATGACATCATCGAAGAGCGACAGCGCGTCTTGCCGCGGCAACGTCAACATGCTCTTGCGAAAGCTGTTGTCGGAATAACGCCGCTCGATGCCGAAGTGAATCTTCGAGCGTCGCAAGCCGTAACTGAGTTCGCGATCGTCAGGCCATTTTTTGAGCGACGCTTCGTAGTGCTCAATGGCGTCAATCCAGCGCCGCGTGCGTTCAAAATCTTCGCCGACTTGCGTCGCCTGGCGAGCGTCTCTGGCATCAACTCGCACTTTGGGTGCGGCGAGCGAAACACTGGTTGCGGCCAGTAACGCGCCCAGCGTCACCACAATCAGCCAGCACTGTTGGCGAAATCGTCCGAAGGACATGCCCGCTCCCCTGAAGCTCTTTGGTGTTACTCACGTTGGTCTGTGGTGTCACGGCAACAGCGTTGTCTGTCCGCCTCATGGCCGCGACGTCGTGATTACTTTAGGCCACCTTTTGCGTGATGCAAATTTGCAATGAAAGAACTTGCTGATTTCTTTGCTACGACCGTTGCGACCCACATACGACCCGCGCATTGTGACGAGAGGCGGGAGTTTGCCGTCAAGTTGCACCGACTTTCCTTCGAGCCTGTCGCACCGCGCGAGATGCCGTCCAGGCGCGTATCAGGTGCTTGCCCACTCGCCGAATGCCCGACACAATCCCGCGACCATGACGCACTACATTGAACGATTACATGCCGCGATCCGCCGCACGAAGACTTCCGCATTGGTCGGCCTCGACCCGCGATTTGACCAGCTTCCGCCAACGGTGATCGCCGCCGCGAAACAACGAGCGACGACAGATCGCGCGATTCAGGCAGCGGCCTTTGAAGAATTTTGCTGCCGGATCATCGACGTCGTCGCCCCGCTCGTTCCGGCGGTGAAACCCCAAGCGGCGTTCTTCGAGGAACTCGGCCCCGAGGGCTGCGTCGCGCTCGGCCACGTCATCCGTCACGCCCGCAACGCTGGACTCATCGTGATCTGCGATGCCAAACGTGGCGACATCGGATCCACCGCTGAGGCGTATGCTCGCGGCTACTTGGCGGGATCTGATCCAAATGCCGCCGCGTGGGCCGCCGATGCGTTGACGATCAACCCGTACCTCGGTCGCGACACGTTGGAACCGTTCGTCAAAGTCGCCGCCGAACGGGGTGCTGGCTTGTACGTGCTGGTCCGGACCAGCAATCCGGGCGCGGGGACGCTGCAAGATCGGATGACCGATGGCACGCCGCTGTATCGCCACGTCGCGCAGATTGTCGAAGAGTTGTCGCTCGCCACGTTGTGTCGTTCCGGCGCGATCGGTGATGACTTCGGATGCGTCGGTGCCGTTGTCGGAGCGACCTATCCGCAAGAGCTTGCCGAGTTGCGTGAGGTCATGCCACATGTGCCGCTGCTCATTCCCGGCTATGGAGCACAAGGGGGCGCGGCCGCCGATGTCACGAGCGGTTTTCGCGCGGATGGTTTCAGCGCGCTCATCAACAGTTCGCGAGCCATCAACTTTGCCCACACGCGCGAGCCGTATCGTTCGCAATTCGGCGCTGAGCGCTGGGAGCAAGCGGTCGAAGCAGCGACTCGCGAAATGATCGCGGAACTCGCCAAACACACGCCGGTTCCAGCGTAGTGGATTTTTGAACTGAGGCCATGCCCCAAAAAAGTAACCCGAAGCGTTAGCGAGGGCGGACGCTTCACAAAGCGATGAATTCAAAGTCTGTTGGAGCGCCCGCCCTCGCTAACGCTTCGGGTTACTTTTGCGGCTTCGCCGCTC
>JANNDA010001327.1:0-4833 GCA_031387195.1 Planctomyces sp.
GCTCCCGCGACCGCGTTCGGACACCTTGACGCCTTCCTCTACCTCGAACGCAAAATTACCGAAAAAGGCATCTACCCGGCCGTCGATCCGCTGGCCTCGTCGTCCCGAATCCTCGACCCGCAGATCGTCGGTGAGCGGCACTACCAAGTGGCCCGCAGCGTGCAACGCATCTTGCAGCGCTACCGCGAACTGCAAGACATCATCGCCATCCTGGGCGTCGACGAACTGAGCATCGAAGACAAAGAGGTCGTGCATCGCGCCCGCCGCCTCGAACGCTTCCTGTCGCAACCGTTCCTCGTGGCCGAAGTCTTCACCGGCAAACCGGGCAAGATCACCCCGCTCGCCGACACGATCCGCAGCTTCGAGGAAATCTGCGCCGGCAAATGGGACCACCTCCCCGAATCCGCCTTCATGTATGTCGGAGCCGTCGAGGAAGCCGAGGAACAAGCGAAGAAGATGGCCGGGTAAATGACGTTACGAAAGACATTCCGGTTATTTCGCGGTGACGAGTGCCTCGGCACAGTGACAGTGGAGAGTTTGGAATGGCCGTGGACAATCGGAGCGTTTTCACCGGAACCAGCATACGAAAAACTACGAGAGTCGTTTCAGCAAGCTTGGGATCTGTCGGCTGAGTGTGATTGGGATCGTTGTGATCCGATTCTTGCTGAGCTGGAGAAGCCCGGACTGACGCTCAGAGATCTTCAGACAAACGAAGTTCGTCGGATTTTGGGATTCCACTGCAACGGGATCGAGTTCCATTGGCTCGAAGGCACCGATGATTCCAACGAATCGCAATCCGGTGGGTCGCCTGATGGTTGACCCACCCAACGAGATGAAACATGGCTGACAAACAACTGCAATTGGTGATCGTGACTCCCGAACGAACGGTGTTCGATGAGCCGGCGTCGGCGTTGCGGTTTCCGCTGTTCGACGGCCAAATCGGAATCCTCCCCGGCCGAGCACCCCTCGTCGGCCGCTTGGGCTACGGAGAACTCAAGGCGGCGACCCCCTCCGGCGAGAAATCCTTCTTCATCGACGGCGGCTTCGTCCAAGTGAAGGGACCGGTTGTCTCGATCCTCACCGCGAGAGCGATCCCCTCTGCGGACGTGAAGCGGGCGGATGCGGAAGAAGCTTTGAAGAAAGCGTCGGCATTGCCGGGTTCAACAGCGCAGCAAGCGGCGACGAAGGCTCGCGAAATCGAACGGGCGCGGAAGCTCTTGTCACTGGCTCAATAACAACGAACGGCAAGTTGTTTCTGACCGATAAGCGGAACCTCAGTCGCGGGAGCGACTGAGCTACGTAGGCGAGTCGCTCCCGCGACTCGCATTCCTGGCGCGTCCAATGATTTCTTGCCGCTCGCCAATGTGGCACGGCCAATTGGTGCCGTGACGCCGAAAGGTCGGCGGTGACCATCTACGCCACGCTCCGGCAATTCAGATTTCTGCCGAGCGATGTTTGCCGATGGAACCGTTCGCGAATTACCCTCTTCCGAATCAGGCACGGGGTAACTTCTCCGTAGTCGATGCAGTTTGATGAACCGACTTTTCGGGCTTCAGATCACTTGCTTGGAGGGGATGAGATGCAATCGAACGGGCAAGCACAACGCTCAAGCACGCTTCAATGGTCGGTGCTTTCGGGGGGCGGATATCAAGTCTGTGGGCGGACGTTGCCCAAGTTGCCGGAAGGGGCTTACGACTGTGATGCAGAGATGGACGGGACAATCCGGTTCAATCCACGAACGCTCAAAGTGGATGAGTTGATCGATTGCTCGGCGGGACTGGCGAGCAAGTTGCTCAAAGAGATTGAGCAGTTCTGGACGCTGGGGGAGCGGTTTCACAAGCATGGCTTCCTGCATCGTCGCGGGTATTTGCTGCATGGTCGGCAGGGGAGCGGCAAGTCTTCGGTCGTGCATCAAGTAATTTGTCGCACGATCGCTGCGGGAGGCATCGCGTTCTTCTGCGAGCATCCGAGTACGTTTTTCTCGTGCATGCAACAGTTTCGCTCGGTCGAGCCGCAGCGTCCGATCCTGTGCATCTTCGAGGACATCGACTCGATGACTCAGGGATACGGTTCGAGTGCGTTGCTCCAATGGCTCGACGGCAATCATCAGGTTGATCGAGTGGTCAATATCGCCACGACGAACTACCCGGAGAAGCTGGAGCGTCGGCTGATCGCTCGGCCTCGGCGATTTGACCGCGTGCTGTGCATTAATTGTCCTGATCGCGAATTGCGGGACGCGTACTTCGCTCGCAAGCTGCCGGAACTCACTGCAGAGGAACGGCGGCGTTGGGTCGAAATCAGCGATGACCTGTCGTTCGCGTCGATTTCCGAATTGATCATCAGCGTTTGTTGTCTGGATAAAGACTTGGCGGAAACGGCGGCGTTGCTCAAGGAGCTTGATCGGAAGCAGCCGTCGAGCAGCGAGTACGACGATCCCGCACGAACTGAGCGATCGCGTGGGCGAGACTCGTATGACGACGCCGTTCCGTTTTGATGGAATGACGCCGGGACTGGAAGAAGTTCAAGTAACCCGAAGCGTGAGTGGTTGATGTTGTGATCGCGACGGGGCCGATACGATGCCGCCGCTTTCGCTTCTTTGATGAAAACCTGCTGCGGAGAACTGCATCATGCAACTCGGATTTGTCAGTGCCATTTTGCCGGAGTTGTCTCTGGACGAAGTTTGTTTGGTCGCGCAGACGGAAGGGTACGACTGCGTCGAGTTGTGTTGCTGGCCGGTGAGTAAGGCCGAGCGGCGATATGCGGGGGTCACTCACGTTGACGTCTCACATTTCGGATCGAGCGAGGCGGAGCGGGTGCATGACACGGTGGCGAAGTACGGCGTGTCGATCAGCGGACTCGGCTACTACCCGAATCCGTTGAGCCCGAATTTGGACGAAGCGATCACATCTGCGGAGCACATCAAGAAAGTGATCGCGGCGGCGGCGTTGCTCGGAGTGCGGCAGATGAACACGTTCATTGGCCGAGATTGGACCAAGTCGGTGGCGGACAACTGGCCGCGGATGCTGGAGACTTGGCGGCCGATCGTGCGTTTTGCCGAAGACCAGGGAGTGCGGATCGGCATCGAGAACTGTCCGATGCTCTTTGGCAAAGACGAATGGCCGGGGGGCAAGAATCTGGCGACAAGTCCGTCGATTTGGCGGCGGCTGTTCGAGGAGTTAGGAGGCTCGAACATCGGGCTGAATTACGATCCGTCGCACATGATTTGGCAGCACATGGATTACTTGCAGCCCATGCGCGACTTCAAAGATCGGCTGTTTCATATTCACGCGAAGGACGTGCGGATTGATCGGCAGCGGCTGAACGAGGTCGGCATTCTGGCTCTTCCCTCGGAGTATCACACGCCGAAGTTGCCCGGCATGGGCGATGTCGATTGGGGCAAATTCTTTTCGGTGTTGACTGACGCCGGCTATCGCGGTCCTGTCTGCGTGGAGGTCGAGGATCGGGCGTATGAAGAGACGCTTGATTCGCGCAAGGCGGCGCTGCGCCAAAGTGCGACGTATCTGCGAAATTTTGTGCCGCGACACGGGGTTTGATTTCATCGCGATGCTAGCACGACGCGCGAGCGAGTGGTGAAAACGTTGATCCGCTGACCACTCGCTTGCGCGTCGTGCTAGTTTTGAAATCATCTGTCATTACCAAGGACCACTGCCCCATGACTTTCACGTACTCCGACATCTCCAAGATGATCGATCATTCATTGCTGCAACCGATGCTGACGGTTGCGGAACTCGAAGCTGGCTGCAAACTCGCTCGCGACTATGACGCCGCCAGCGTCTGCATCCTGCCGTACTCCGTGAAACGCTGTGCCGAGATCCTCGCCGGCAGCACCGTGAAGGCCAGCACGACGATTGGCTTTCCGCACGGCGGCCACACGACCGCGATTAAAGTCGCCGAGGCATTGCAGGCGTTGAAAGACGGCTGCCAGGAACTCGACATGGTCGTCAACATCAGCCAAGTGCTCAGCGGCCAATGGGACTACGTCCGGCAAGAAATCCAAGAGATCACCGACGCCGCGCACTCGGCCGGGCAGAAGATCAAAGTGATTTTCGAGAACTGCTACTTGCAGGACTCGCACAAGATTCGGCTCTGCGAAATCTGCGGCGAGCTGAACTGCGACTGGGTCAAAACCTCGACCGGCTACGGCACCGGCGGCGCGACGCTCGCCGACTTGAAGCTGATGCGCGAGCACTCGCCGCCGCACGTCCAAGTCAAAGCGGCGGGAGGCATCCGCACGCTGGACCAACTGCTCGAAGCCCGCCCCTTCATCACCCGCTGTGGAGCCAGCAAGACGGCCGAGATTCTGAACGAGTGCCGCCAGCGACTGGGATTATCGCCGATAACGTCGGACGGAAAAGCGAGTACATCGTCGAACTATTGAACACAAAATATGAGGTAGGCTCGTCGCTGCGATTGTTCCGGAATTGATTGGCATATCCCGTACTCGTCTGGTGATTTTGACCGCTTCAATCCACGGCATCAGAAACCTCTCGTTGCGCTACAATGAAAAGACGTAAACATCGCCGCTCATGGCCGACCAAGTCTCCAACCACGGAACAGCTTGCGAAACGTCTCAAGAGGCTTCAGCGAATCACCGACGTGCTTACCGCGAAGAATTCGGACGCGGACTTTCTAAAGAGTGAGGAATCGAAACGAAGCGAGATATCGCAACTACTTGCAAGTTTTGCAGTAGAGAACAATGAGCTGTATGTGAAGGCGGCAGCGAGTATCGATGCAATCTACAAGTTGCATAGCCAACAATACCAAGCTACACGTGGAATGCTTTCGCAATGGTTCGAAAGCATTCCCGATTTC
>JANNDA010001356.1:0-13324 GCA_031387195.1 Planctomyces sp.
GGTTAGTAACCAACCATCAATCCACAAACACAAACTCGTTCGTCCCCAACAAGGCTTGAGCGTACTGCTCCCAGGGGGTCAATTTGACTTTGTCGGCGGCAATTCCGTCGGGCAGCGGGGCGCTGAGAAAACTGAGTCCCAAAGTTTTCTCACTCTCAACGGGCGATCGTTGAAACAGCGTCCTATAGGCCAGTTCGATTCGCGAACCTTCCTCCGTCAGCTTTTCGGAATTGAGTTGTCCGACCAGCGATTTCGCCTGTCGCACGATGAAGTCGCTGTTGAGCACGAACAATTGCTGCATCGGCACAGTGGTGGAGACGCGCTTCTCGCTGGTCAGGTTCGGATCAGGGAAATCGAACAATCGCAACGTGGCGTTCAGGTCATGACGGCTGACGGCGGCGTACAGAGTGCGACGCCGATTGTTGCCGTCGTCGAGATTGACCGATGGGCCGCCCTGAGTTCGATCGAGATTGCCGCAGACGGCTAGCACCGAATCGCGCCACGTCTCGATATCCAACCGGCGTCGGTTTTGTCGCCACAGCCAACGATTCTCGGGATCGGCTTCCACCGCACGACTCGCGTTTGCCGAGTCCGCAGAACCCAATTGCGACGCCAGCCGATACGTTGCCGACAGCATGATCTCGCGATGAAGTTGCTTAATCGACCAGCCTGAGGCCACGAATTGCGTGGCGAGTTGATCGAGTAACTCCGGATGGGTCGGACGTTCGCCAAGCAAACCGAAGTTGCTCGGTGTTCCGACCAAGCCCCGTCCGAAATGATTCTGCCAGATGCGATTGACCAACACCCGCGCGGTCAGCGGATTCGCGGGATCGGCGATCGACTTCGCCAACTCCAGCCGCCCGCTTCCTTCGCGGAATGGGGCGACTTCATTCGGGCTGAGGATCGCCAGAAATCGACGCGGAACCTCTTCGCCGAGTTCCTTGTGGTTGCCGCGCAGATGCACTTTCAGATTCGTCGGCTTGTTCTCCGTCAGGCTGTGCGCGACCGGATATTTTTCGCCAAGCTCTTTCTTCAAGCGTTCTTGTTCCTTCTGCATCTCGGCGAGCAACGACTTGCTCGCATCGGAGAGCAGTTTGTCGAATCGCTCCTTTGGGATCAGCAGCGGAGCTTTGTTATCCGTCAGCAAATCCTTGAGCAAGTCGGCGTGAGGCTGTTCAAGTTTCGGTTTCGCGACTTTGTTCTTCTCCGCCTCCGGGGCCTCGGCAACCTTGCGAGCATACTCCGTTTCTTGCTCATAGCGTGTTCGCAGTGCGACGGCGAATTGTTCATGCAACGCGACACCAGCTTTTTCAACGGCGGCGAGCGCTGCGGCATCGTCGGCCAGATCGGTCGCAGCGTCTTGACCTTCGACTGCCTGCTTCAATGCGGCGAGGTACGACTTCTGTCGCACATTGTCCGGCGTCAGGAATTGAACCCAACGATCGAGAATGAATTCATTCAGGCCGAGTTCTTCTGCGACTTTCGCTTGGGAAAACTTGGGCTCTTTCTTGCGTCGGTTTTGCAGCTTCCAAGTTCCGACGACGTACTTCGACACCTGCGGTGCGAGCGATTCGCCGAACTTGCGAGCCTCCGCCATCTGTGTGTCGGCGAGCTTCGTTTCGAAATCCTTCAGAGCTTTCGCTCGCTCGTCGTACTGACGCACGACGTCGCCGGTGGCGAGCGGTGCTTCGTGGTACTGGCTGCTGGCAAAGACTCCCGCCAGCGCGTAATAGTCCTGAGTCGGGATCGGATCGAACTTGTGATCGTGACAGCGAGCACACGAGACCGTCAGTCCGAGAAACCCGCGCGTGAGCGTATCAATGCGGTCATCGACTTCGTCCGACTCGGCCTTCCCCGCGCACCCGGCATCCTTGTAGTACACCGGCCCGAGTGCGAAGAATCCAAGGGCCGGCAGACGCTTCAGTCGTTCGCCTTCATCCGCATCGGGCAACAAGTCGCCGGCGATCTGTTCGATGATGAATCGGTCATACGGCAGGTCGTTGTTGAACGAGTTGACGACCCAATCGCGATATCGAAAACCGTTGGGATACATCCGCGCTTGAAACGTGTGAGCTTGATCTTCGCCGTAGCGAGCAACATCCAACCAATGCCGCGCCCAACACTCGCCGTAATGCGGCGACTGCAACAAGTGATCGATCAGACGCTCGTAGGCCTGAGGATGCTCGTCGGCCACAAATGCCACGACCTCTGCGGCGGTCGGAGGGAGACCGATCAGGTCAAATGTTGCTCGACGAATGAGCGTTCGCCGATCCGCTTCGGCGACCGGCTTCAGTCCAGCGGCTTCCAACTGAGCGAGCACGAAGTGATCCAACGGCCGACGCGGCCACTTCGCATCTTTCACGGCCTGCGGTTCGATCGCTCGCACCGGACGAAACGACCAGAACTGGCGATCTTCTTCCGTAATCGTTCCAGCCGCTCGAATGCCGCCGCCGTCCGTTGTCGCGGACTCCGGCCACGGGGCGCTGAGTTCGATCCACTTCCGCAGGATCGCCACCTCGTCGTTGGACAGCTTGCCGTTGGGAGGCATCTGCACGTCGCCATTCTGTTCGACCGCCGCGATCAACGAACTCTCAGCCGGCTTGCCCAACGCGACGACGGCTCCGCTGTCACCACCGGCCAACACACCAGCCCGATTGGCCAAACTCAAACCGCCCTTTTTCTGGCCGCGAGCATGACACGAAAAACAATGCTGCACGAGCAGCGGCCGCACCTTCCGCTCGAAGAACTCGGCAGTGGCCGTGTCTGCCGCAGGAGTTTCCGCCGCAATCGCCGATTGGCCAAGGCCTGACAACAGCGCAGTCAGCACCAACAACATCATTCGTTGACAGAACGAAGGCATGGGAACTCTTTGACGGGAGTGATCGATTCACTGAAGGAGGGCACTGGCAGGTGGTCGCCACGTTACAAACCGATGGACGGCACAGCAATCACGAACTGTGGCCAATCACGATCGTCCGATCGGGCCTGGCGACCCGACCTGCAGGATTAACGCCGAAGACGTTGACACCATCCTCTTTGGCAATCCGTTCGACGTGCCGATAACATCGCGGCCATGCGTCCTCCCGCCCGTTCTAAATTCCGTTCCGCATTGTCGCTCACCGCACAACGTCCGTTCGACTTACCTGAAGAGATTGAATCGATGGTCCCGTTGCGCACGCTGGGGGCCAGTCCGGTCATCTATCGCAAGCGACTCGAAGGCCCGCCCGATCCGCCTGCTGGTCCCGGCGATTTGGTCGCGCTGGTGGGATCGCGCGACGAGACGCTCGGCTTCGGCTACTTCAACCCGAAGTCCGAAATCATGATTCGGGTCATCCGCCCCGGCGCATTTCCGCCGGATGATCCGTTTTGGGATCAGTTGTTGAATCAGGCCGTCGAACTCCGACGGGATCTGCTGAAGCTCGACGAAGTCACCGATACTTATCGTCTCATTCACGCGGAGGGTGACGGCATTTCGGGCATCGTCATCGATCGCTACGGGGACACGTTGTCGGCCGAGGCGTTTGGCTTGGGCCTGTTTCAACGGGGACAAGCTATCCTCGAACGCTTGGCGGAAATCACCGGAACGAAACACTGGGTGCTCCGTTCCGGGCCTTACACCGAAAGCCAGGAAGGATTTACCGCCGAGCCGATCACCTCGCCGGACTTGCCGCGTTCCGCCATCGTGCAGGAGTTCGGCACCAAGTTCCGAATCGAGTTCATCGGCGGTCACAAGACCGGTTTCTTTTGTGATCAACGAGACAATCGCCGCCGTTTGACCGACTTCACTGCCGGCACGTCGGTGCTCGACCTGTGCTGCTACACCGGCGGATTCTCGATCACCGCCAAGCATCTCGGCCAAGCGGCTGAGGTCACGGGAGTCGATCTCGATGAGCAACCGTTGAAGATCGCTCGCAGCAACGCTCAGCTCAATGGTGTCAAAGCAACGTTCGTGCAAGCGGACGCTTTCGCTTACATGCGAGACATGATTCGCAACGGTCGCACCTACGATGTCGTGGTCCTCGACCCGCCGAAGCTGATCCGTAATCGAGCGGAGATCGACGAGGGGACTCGCCGTCACTTCGACCTCAATCGTTTGGCAATGCAATTGGTCAAACCCGGCGGGTTGTTGCTGAGCTGCACCTGTTCGGGGCTGCTTCAAGAGGCGGACTTCTTGCATTTGCTTTACTCTGCGTCGCGACAAGCGGGAGCACCGATCGGCCCGGCCGATGACAATGGATTCCAACGCCGTGGCCCGCGCGACATGCAACTCATGTTTCGCACAGGTGCCTCGCCGGACCATCCAGTTTCAGCGAATCACCCGGAATCCGACTATCTCAAAGCCGCTTGGATGCGGATGGCTTAATTCTGATCCCGAATCCGAAGCAATGACGCTTCCGGGATGACAACATTCACGAAACTCATCATGCCCATTGAACGCAAACAGCACACGGTCACTGCCGATCAAGTTGGTCGAGTTGACCTGATTCTCAAATCCTTGACGAACAAGTCGCGGTCGCAATTGCGCGGCATGTGTATGAATGGTTGCGTCTCCATCAATGGTCGCAAAACAACAGAGCCATCGACAGAAGTCAAAGAAGGAGACGTCGTCAACGTGGAGTTTGACCCACAATGCCGATACCGCGAAAAATGGCTCGACAAGTTTCAGGGGAAGGGACCGCAAGAAAAGTTTCAGTGTCAGTCCTTCAAAATCGTCTTCGAGGATGACTATCTCCTCATCGTCGATAAGCAGGCCGGCATCCTAACCGTCCCCACCGAACGTCAAGAACCTCGCACGCTCGTCGATGAAGTCTCACGCTACCTCGGCCCGCAACGGCGAGCCCTCGTGGTTCACCGCCTCGATCGCGAAACCTCCGGATTGCTCGTCTTCGCGAAACAGTCCGAGATTGCCGGAGCCTTGCAGGATCAGCTCCGCCTGCGAGCCCCCGAACGGGAATATCTCGCGATTGTCGTCGGACGCATGGAGCAAGAATCGGGAACCTACGAGAGTCATCTCGTCACCAGCAAACGGCTGAGTCAGCACTCCGTCACGACTCCCGGTCAGGGAGAGTACGCGTTGACTCACTTCGCGGTTGACCAAGTGCTCTTCGACACCACGCTTGTTCGAGTGAAGCTCGATACCGGTCGTCGCAACCAAATCCGAGTTCACTTGGCCGAAGCAGGGCATCCCATCATCGGCGATCGCCGTTACCGGCCCAACATGACGAAGCACGACGACTGGCCACACACCCGTCTGGCCCTGCACGCTCACATTCTCGGCTTCCAACATCCCGTCAGCGGCAGGGATCTGCGATTCATCTCACCGATGCCACGCAGCTTCCAGATTTTCGTCCGCCTGCAACGGCGAGCAGCGCGGGAAGCGGCTGCTGAGGAATTGTTAGCCGCAGACCGGCCCCAGGCAGAGAAAAACACAGCCAGCGATTCGTCGGTCAAACGCAAAAAGAAACCGACACGTCCTAAGTAGCGACCGACGTAACCGCAGTAGACCGCTCGATCCGGTCTAACGTTTCGGGAACAACGACCGCACGGGAATCGGCCCGATGACTTTGTTGCCAACCCGCACCGAAACGGACTCCGTCAGCTTCAACGTCCGAGTCACTTCATAGTCCGCTTTGAGAGCGCTCCCGATTGGACGCTGATAAACTTCCAACTGCTCGTCGATCAGGTTGACGATCCAATACTCCGGAATGCGCGCGTGAGCGTAGATTTGCTTCTTCAGCCCACGGTCATCTCGCAATGTCGAATCAGAAACTTCGACGACCAGCGCGATCGTGTCAGCGGTCGGATGATTGGCCGTGTAATCCTGCGTGTCTCCCCGAATGACGGCCACATCTGGCTCAGGCACGTTGCCTGCTCCAACATGCATTTCTGAAAGCAGAATCGGCTCTTGCGGCTCAACGTACCAACCTTTGGGAATTCGAGTTTCCAAGGCAAGGCGGGCCAAACGAGTCGCAATTCGGTGCGGAGGTTTCTTCGACATCTTCGGCACCAACCTCCCATCGAGGAGTTCCAGCGGCTCACCGTCCTTGATGATCCCCGCATCGATCATCCGTTCGTACTCGGCCGATGAAAAACGGCGACCCAACCAACGCGTATCCGCCGAGACCTCCAGCCGCACTGCTCGACCAGGACGAGTTCGTGCAAGTGGAGACTTAGTGCGGCGTCTATTTGAAGGCGCTTCAAGTGTCTTCATGTCAGGCATCATGATTTCTTGCATGGAGGGATCCGACGCGAGACGCGTCAGCCACGATCAATGCTGGAACAAAAATTCCTTCGAGTTCAGGATCGCCCAGCCCACGTCTTCGAGTGCCAATCGACGGTCCTGTTGGGCGGCGATGTGACGCTTCGCGGCATCGAGTTCCGCCTGCGTTGGCTTGCGGCTGAGTGCGGAGAGATACAACGTCGTGATGACCTCGTCGTCCGGTTTGTTTTCCTTGACGAAGATCGCAATACGACCGGCGTCTGCTCGCAGTTTGCCATGCACGGTCGGGCCGTTGATCATCTGCAAGGCTTGCGAAAGGTTCGATTCGTTCGATCGTTCGCACTGACAGGCCATCTCGCGCTGCGGCTGACCGAAGATCTTCAGGAAGTAGTGGTCCGTCGGGGGATCGGCGAGTGAAACGGCTCGCGTTCCTGGAGGCAGACCGGCAAACGTCTCCGGCACGTTCGTCACTTGGCAAATCGAATCGAGCAGTTGCTCGGCAGAGAGAAGCCGAGTATTCGCGTGCGAGTTGTAGATCTCGTCATCCTTGTTGAAGTTGTTCTTGCGAGAACTGAGTTGATACGTACGGCTCTTGAGAATCGTCTTCACAACCCACTTCTGGCTGAAGCGATTCTTCGCGAACTGCGAAGCGAGTTCGTCCAGCAGCTTGGCGTTCGACGGCGGATTTGAATCGCGGAAGTCATCGACCGGCTCAACAATTCCTCGTCCGAGCAGATGGCCCCAAATTCGATTGACTGCCGAGCGTGCAAAGAACGGATTTTCTGGCGAAGTCAGCCATGTCGCGAAGACTTCGCGACGGTCCTGTCCAACGGCATCATCGACGTCGCCCTTCAGGAGCAGATGCACTTTCATTTGCTTGCCCGTGCGCGGCTGCGTGATTTCACCAGTCGCCATCGGGTAAATGATTTCTTCATCGGCAGTGTCCCCCTTCTGTCGGGCAATGCGTGTGAACGCGGCAGCGATGCCGTAGTAATTGTCCTGCGACCAACGCTCGAACGGATGGTTGTGGCACTTCGCACATTGAATGCGGATGCCGAGGAAGAGTTGAGCGGTCGTTTCGACGGCGTCGTTTGGATCGCGGCTCGCGCGCCAATAGTTCGCAGCCGGATTCTCAAAGACACTGCCGCTGGCGGTGAGTAGTTCGCGAGCGAACTGATCGAACGGTTTGTCGGTTCGGATCGAATCGTAGACCCAGCGGCGAAACTTTTGCGTTCCGACTGCTGTGATCTTCTTGCTGTTCGATCGCAGGATGTCGCTCCATTTGAGCGTCCAGAAGTCCGCGAAGTCATCGCTTTCGACCAGTTGGTCGATCAACAGATTTCGCTTATCCGGCGTTTGGCTGCCGAGGTATGCCGTGGTTTCCTCGATTGTCGGCAAGCGACCGGTCACGTCGAGGTACGCGCGCCGCAGAAACTCTTCATCGGAGCACAAATCCGATGGAAGAATCTGCAACTGCTTGAGCTTCTCGAAGACGAGGTTATCAACAAAGTTGTGCTCGGCTGGATTGTTCCAGGCGAAGCCGGGGATATCTTCCAGGAACGTGATTTGGCTGGTTGCCATCTTGTCGAGGAAGCGAGCGAGCACAGCAGTCTCACCTCGACCACCTTTGGAAACCAAACCGTTTTCATTGACCGACGCGACTTGCTCGTTGGACGAGCTGAAGACAGTCAACGGCGTGACGTCGCGTGTGCTACCGTCAGTGAAGGTCGCCGTCACGATCAACTGCTGCTGCGAGCCGGAGGGGCGGAAGATTCGTTTGTTCGGAAAGATTTCAATCTTCGTCACTTCAGGCACATTGTCCGCATCGAGCCGCAGGCCTTCACCGATCCAGCCGTGGAAGACGCGATGCACCGGGTCGCCCTTCTTGATGCGACGTCCGCCGCCGTGAGCAACGTCCATCAACGGCTTCTTGATGAGCAAGCTCTCGTCGGGCTGAACCGGATTGATCCGGCGTTGCATGAATTCCGATCGCAGCGTCAACGTGTCGATGGTCGGGTCGAACGCTCGCAGGGATAGGCGAAAGCCGCCCTTGCCGGAAGGCGATCCGTGACACGCTCCCATGTTGCAACTGGCTTTGGTCAGTGCGGCTAACATTTCATTCTTAAAGCTGACGGGCGAGGGCATCGCCATCTCTTTGACTGTCACCTCCGCAGAGGCAGTCAAACCGCCGAGCGTCGCGGTTACTTGAGCCGTGCCGTCGGCAACGGGTTTTGCCAACGTCCCTTCGATCTTTACCACGGCGGGATTTGACGACGTCAGCGTGACACCGCTCGTTAAGTCTCTGGTGTCGTCGGCGCTGAATGTGCCACTGATGACGAGTTGTTGCTGAGCCCGCGAACCTCGCAGCTCAATCTTGCTGGGAGCCAGCGAGAGCCCCGTCGACTGATCGGCTGCGATCAATACGGGATTCAAACAACTCCACAGCGCACCAAGACAAATCAAAGTTCGAGGCAATTGCATGTCATCCTCCGCAGGCAGGGAGATTGGAATTTCGTTTCGAGTTCAAAGACACGTCCATTTTGACCGATTTGTCAATCGGTTAGAGCTTCAACTCACTGATCCGTTCAACGTGTAAAACATCACTAGCCAGACGAGAGATCTTCGCTTCATCGAGTCGGGAAACTTTATTTCTCAGACGCTCTGGAACTGTGCCAAACTTGCTTTCTAAGAGTTTCAACAACAATGTCCGTTCGCCTTCGAGCCGTCCTTCTTGTCGTCCTTCAAACGCACCCGTTTCGCGGGCCGTGTCGAACATCGTCTTTTGCATTTCTTTCACCTTTCGAAACTGCGGTGACCTCAACAGAGCTTCGTAAGTTCGCTGCTGTTCCTGATCGAGCACCGTGAAAGTGTGGACCGATTCTAGCAAGAGTTGTTTGTGTTTTAGATCCAGCTTGGCTTGTTCGATCTTCCGTTCCGATTCGCATTTGACTTCGGGCTCGCTCCGAAGGCGGGACGTTCATCAAACCGGACAGTGCCCAGGCAATTGGATTTTGTGTAGCTGAGTATTGAACTCCATCGAGTGCAGGAAGGCCGATGTATGGGAATCGGGTTGATTGAATCGTGTAATTCCAACAGGTCATGTCCCAGGTTTGCCAACCGATTCCGTCACCACCGACATGAATGAAAACGGCAACAGGAACCACCGGCAAACCAAATTTCTCGTCAATCTGCGTCACATATCGAGCAACTCGCCGACCGAGCGATTCGCGTGATTTGCGACTCTCCACTTCGACGTGAATCAAACACAGACGTTGCGGCGACGAACTCCGAGGTGGTTCGAGCGACCAAACTTTTGTCAGCAAGTCCACGGCTTTGGGAGAAGCCTTCATCACGCTGGGCAATTCTTTGTCGAGGAACTCAGGCTTCTTCGACCAGTCTATTTGCTGAGCCATCTCAGGAAAGAACAACTCTAAGAAGTTTTGAAAGAACTCCGTCAGCAGGGCTTTGAATCGCTCGTCGTAACTCATCCACAGCTACCTAATGGACCAACACTTCAATCCGTCTTTTACTCCACCGTCACTGCGACGTTTGGGGATGTTCCCGCCAGCTTGGCGGCACCGTTCATCGCATCACCTTTCACGTTGATATTGTTGACGGCTCCTTGAGCCGCATCAGCGGCGACAGTCAGAATCACTTCCGCCTCAAGCGCCCCCTCGGCGATCGTCGCGGGAGCAGCCGTCACTCCTTTGGGGAGATTTTGCAAAGTCAAAGTGATCGGTCCTTTGAAAGCCGGGTTGCGTTCGATCGTCACTTTACCCTTCAGCGTCGCACCGCGAGCAATCTTTTCAGCATCCAATTTGACGACCATGCCAAATGCTGGCTTCAACCGCAAGGTGATTCCCGGTGCGGGCTGAGTCGTGTTGACGCCGTTCTGATTGATGGCTCCGGTGATCGAAGCGGTGAACTCGCCCTCGGGAGCTTGAGCATTCGCGGTGAAGACGATGTCGATCTCATTCGTCCCCTTCAAAATCGGCTTCACTGCGGCAGTGATCCCAGCGGGCAAGCCATTCGCAGCCGGAGTCACCGCGACAACAATTTGTTCGTCGAACTTTTCTTGCCGAGTCACGATCAACTTCACCGTCGCGGACAGATCTTTGCCGAAGACGATCTCTTCAGGCTCCGTTCGCAAGCTAATGACTCCCTTGGGAGCAACGCCGATCGAAAAGGAATTCGCCAAATTCTGAGGCGGCCAAGGGAGGCCGTTGAAAAGTGTCGTCAAGGCAGGCGCGACGGAAGCGACTGCTGAGTAGTCCGCGTTGTTGACCTTTGCTGTGCCGACGATTTTCGCCAACGTAATTTTTCCGGCAGGAACCTCGGCCGCACCGCGAAGAGTCAGAATGGCTGTATCACGTCCGGGGCCAATGAACGTTGGATGGCTGGTAACGCCTGCTGGGAGATCAACAGCGGCAACGATGATCGTCCCCGCGTAATTCTTGCGAGCTGCCGTCACCGTGATCATCGTCACGCCGCCAGTAACTGCGTTGATCGTGTCTGCTGATGCCGAAAGAGCGAATCCGGCCTGCAATGGAGCGGCGACGATGCGGTACGCGTACTGCGGTCCACCTTGGCGGTGCAGATCCTGGACGGCCAGCGTGTAATCGCCATCGGCTGGAAACGTGAAATCGAACGTCGGGTCGATCGCGCCAAAATCTTCTTTCGCAGCGACCTGCCCACCGGCCGCATTCAACAGCCGCACCATCAACGAGGCCGGTGAACCCTGGCGTCGAGTAATTCCGGTGAAGGTCATCGCTTGACCGGCTTTCGCCGTGAAGATGAAGTGATCAATGTCGCCAGGTTTGTCGAACCGACCGTTGATCCCTTGAGCGAGATCCACGCGGTTGGGAGCCTTCAGGTCATCGTTCGGTTCGGTTTCCAAGAACTCATCACGGCTGCTGACACCGATCGCGGCAAAGTTGCTGCTTGCACCATTCGCTCGCTTCGCACCGACCGACGCCCATTCAAACGCCGCATCTGCCGGGAAAGTGACGGCGACCGGTTGCACGCCATCCAGATTCAGCCCCGCGAAGTTGACACTCGCAGCAGCCCCTTTTTTGGCAGCTAACGGATACGGCACCGTGACGCATGGGAAGTCACCGATCCGCAGCCGGAAGAAGTGATTGCCACTTCCCTGGAAGCGAATGTCGCGCAATTCGAGCATGTACTCGCCCGCGTCTTTGAACTGATAACAGAGCCGGCTGTCCGAACGCAGGCCGGGAACATCGTCGCTATAAGCGAGCTCACGTCCCTTGGCATCAAGCAGGCGAATCATCGGATCGAGGGCCGACCCAATTCGCCGCGCGAGCACATCCATCGAAACGAGTTGTCCAGCAGCGACTGTGAATTTGAAGTAATGCTGACTCAGTGAACCGACTTGGCCATCAATCGCGATGGGCAACGTCAGTGCTTGAGCACCAGCAACCGCGTTGTTCCCAGCCGCTTGAGCCACGGACGGCAAATCGTCCACAACGACCAGCCGCAGCGGCGATGTTCCGTTCGCGGTTGCGACTCGCACACCATAAATACCGACGGGCACGTCGCTGGGAACCGTCACCTTGTAGACGCATTCGCCCGCATTCGTTCCGTTGTTGGCCACTTCGGGGGCGAGCGCGTTGGTGCTCGCAAAACTGGTCCAAAGTTGCGTCGGCCCAACGAGGTTTGCACCGTGCAACTTCAGATCGGTCGGTTGACCAGGCTTGAGGGCCAGCGGCGTTGTCAGCGTGATGGTCGGGCTCTGGGCGAATGCCTGTCGGTCACCGCCAACCAGTGCCAGCGCTCCGGCCAAGAACATCAGCACGCCCCGTGTTGTGTCGAAGAGTCTCAACTTGCACCTCTTGTGAGTAAGTCAATTCGTGGTGTTTCGTCTCATCGGCCACCGGCAGCGGGGGAAGTCGCTCCGGCATCCATCTGAATCCTTTGATGGTTGGCCATGATAGGACCACGTCAGATGACCGTCAAAGCGACAAGGACTTTCGAGTGAGAAGGCCACGAAGCCTGATCCGGTTATGCCACGTGTTGTGAAACATCAACGATTCACCAAATCAGCATCGAGTCCTCAAACATCTTCGCCAACTCGTCCACGCTCGCACTTCGCGGTGACAACTTCAACAGCCGTTGCTGAGCGAGCGTCCCTTCCACCAACGCTGGCAGGTCTAACGTTGAGTAACCGACTTCATTCAAGCCGCGTGGCATCTCTAACGTTTGCATGAAGTGAATGACTCGGTCAGCCAAGATGCGCCCCGCGTCGCTCAAGCTCGCGTGCGAGATGTCGGCCCCGAGTGCCTTCGCCGCAAACAAGTGTCTCTCTGGAGATGTCGGGGCCGTGAATCGAGCGACCGCCGGAGTGTGCAAAATGACTGACATCCCATGCGGGACCATCGGGCTTCGCGTCGTATAGCCAGCCGGTCGAAATTTGCGAACCATGCCAGCAACGGGATACGCCATCGCGTGCGGCAGATGAACGCCCGCGTTTCCAAAACCAATTCCCGCCATCGACGACGCGAGAATCATCTGCATCCGCGCTTCGTCATCATCCGTGTTAGCCACGGCACGCGGGAGGAATTCGGCGACGATTTCCAAGGCTCGCAATGCCCACACATCGCTCATCGGATTTGCCCCTTGATAGGCCGCTCGCAACGAGGGCCGCTCCGGACGAGGGCGTTGGCCATAAGGCAGCGCCGTGTAGCTTTCGAGCGCATGACTCAGCACATCCAATCCAGCGCTGGCCGCCACCGCCGCTGGCTGAGTCCGTGTGTTGTCCCAATCAACGAGCCCCATCGTGGGCCGCAAGTATTTTGAGGCGATCCCCGTTTTCACTCGCAGCGGCGTGTAATCGAAGATCGCTACACCCGTCGTCTCGCTCCCGGTTCCGGCGGTCGTCGGTATCGCGATCAGTGGCATGAGCGGCCCGGGAACTGCCTTCTGCTTGCCGATCGACGGATTGACGTAATCAAGAAAGTCCGCCGGGTACGTCGCGTACAAATTCGCCGCTTTCGCCGTGTCGATCGCGCTGCCGCCACCGACTGCCACGATCGCATCAAACCGACCTTCTGTTGCAAACTTTGCTGCGGCCAGAAAGCTCGTGTC
>JANNDA010001357.1:0-5445 GCA_031387195.1 Planctomyces sp.
CCGCCCGGAAAGAACAGCGGCGAGACCACGAAGCTGTCGGTCGTGAACGCGATCTCTCCGGCCAGCGCCGGCAATCGCGCGGCATCCTCAAACCGGCACAGGATTTCGTTGCCGACGATTCGCGCGACGTGTTGCTGGATCAACCGCCGAGACTGTGCCCCGCCATCCCCTTGAGCCAAGCTGATGACCTCGCCGTCTGCGACAGGGGCCGGCATCGGACAAGTCCACGTCTGCGTTCCATCATTCATGAGAAACCGCACTCCTCGTTCGGGCGAGTTTGTTGTGCATCACGATATCATTTCCGTCGGCTCAAACCTTGGCATCATGATTGCTTACCCCTTTAGGTCACCCGCCGGAACGCGCTAGCGTCCGGATCAAAAGTACCCCGAAGCGTCCGCGAGGGTCGATTCCACGCTGGATTTCCCGACTCCCTCGCTGACTCTTCGGGTTACTTGTCGGGTTTTGAAACCACTTCTAGCGTCCGGTTCTGGACGAATTCGCGAACCGGACGCTAGCGCGTTCCGGCTGGTGAATCAAAGTCTGTGCCATTGGGCTGATGTCGTCCGGCTCGTCAAATACGTCTCGTTCCGAACCGCACGGATTACACTCCAACGCTGAGCGACACCGCACAGGCCGCACATCACGGACATGGCAATCGGAAGAGACTCACGATGACCGCTCTCGATCTCTTACAGAAGGCCCACTTCGCCAGCAAGCTGCCGGCCGCCGTGTTGGCGCGGCTGGCGGCAATCGCTCGCGTCGTCGAGTGGAACGAAGGGGCGTTGATCTTTCGCGAGGGAGAGCCGCACGACGACTTGTACGTTGTCAGTTCGGGGCATGTCGCGTTGGAGATGAATGTGCCCGGTCGTGGTTTGACTCGCATTCTGACGGTGCGATCGGGCGAGTTGCTGGCGTGGTCGGCCTTGCTGGGAGACGGTCGCATGACGGCGAGCGCCGTCGCTGCGGAGCCGACACAGGCGATCGCGATCTCCGGGCGCGAGTTGCGTCAACTTTGCCAGGCGGACCATGAAGTCGGATATCACGTCATGGGAAAAGTCGCGTCCGCGTTGTCGCAACGACTGCTCGCCACGCGACTGCAACTGCTCGACTTGTTCGCGAAACCGCATTGATCTCTGGGTAGCCACGCTCGCCAAGAGCGTGGGAATGTTTCGGAAACCCCACGCTCTTGGCGAGCGTGGCTACAACGTCCTGTTGAAAGCCGCCGATGAACTCCAGCTCGTCCGTATTTCTGGCAAGGTCCGACTTACAGCTTTTGATCGACCGCTTAGTCGAACAGGGCTTTGAGGTTATCGGCCCGACGGTCTCGGAAGCGGCGATCGTCTATGACCGCATCACGTCGGTCAGTGAATTGCCGCAGGGTTGGACCGACCGGCAGGCTCCGGGGGAGTATCGGCTCGAACGGCGTGATGACGACCAACTCTTCGGATATGTGGTCGGTCCACATTCATGGAAGCGCTACTTGTTTCCACCGCTGACGACGCTCACGACGGCAGACCTCACGTCGAACGGCTGGCAGATGCGCGCGGCCGATGACAATCCGCCGAAGTATGCGTTTCTGGGCGTGCGTGCCTGCGAGCTGGCGGCGATTCGTGTACAAGACAAAGTTTTCCTTGAACGCGCGTACGTCGATCCGATCTATCAACGGCGTCGGCAGAATGCGTTCATCGTCGCAGTCAATTGCACGCAAGCGGCGAGCACCTGCTTCTGCACGTCGATGGAAACTGGGCCGCGTTGCCGATCGGGATTCGACCTCGCGCTGACTGAGTTGCCTGACGGCTTTGAAGTCGAAGTTGGAACTCCGGCGGGCGCTGAACTCCTGCGGCATTTGCCCACGACTCTTATTGCCGAACAACAACTCGCTGACGCCGAGCAACGTCGGCAGCAAGCCGTCGATCAGATCACCCGCAAGATGGACACCGAGGGAATTCGCGACCTGTTGCTGACCCGGCTCAATCATCCGCGCTGGGAGGAAGTTGGTCAGCGATGTCTCTCCTGCACGAACTGCACGATGGTCTGTCCGACTTGTTTCTGTAGCAGCGTCGAGGAGGTCTCCGACTTGGAGGGCCAGCACTCGGAACGCGAGCGACGTTGGGATTCGTGCTTCAATCTCGACTTCAGCTATGTCAGCGGCGGCCCGGTGCGACGTGACATTCGCTCGCGCTATCGGCAGTGGTTGACGCACAAGCTGGCGAGTTGGATCGACCAATTCGGCTCGTCCGGCTGCGTCGGCTGCGGACGCTGCGGACGCTGCATCACCTGGTGTCCCGTCGGCATCGACATCACGGAAGAGGTGGCCGCGTTGCGGGAGGGACCGTCATGAATAACTCTCGCTCGCCAGTTTCCTGTAGCGGAACTCGTGAGAGTTCCGTTGGCGACGGCAGAAGTCTCACGACTTCTGCTACAGCCGCAATCGATCCGTGGGGCTATCACACGGTTCGCATTCACGAGATCACGCCCGAAGTTGCCGACGTGGCAACGTACCATCTCGGCTTTGACGATTCCGCCGTCGCTGCCGCGTATCGGTTTCAGCCGGGGCAGTTCAACATGCTGTACTTGCCCGGCTTTGGCGAGGTGCCGATCTCGCTGAGCGCCGATCCGCGCAGTTCGACAACGTGGGCACACACCGTGCGAGCAGTCGGCAACGTCACGCAGAAATTGGCTCGGTCAAAAGCCGGCGACACGCTGGGCCTGCGCGGTCCATTCGGCAGCGGATGGCCGTTGCACATGGCGGAAGGTCACGATGTCGTCCTCGTCGCCGGAGGACTCGGCATCGCACCTTTGCGGCCGGCGATCTATGAACTGCTCCGGAAAGCGAACCGCTTCCGTTCGCTGACGCTGCTCTACGGATCAAGAACACCGGACACGATTCTGTTTGAGCACGAACTTCCTGAATGGTCGCAGCGTGGGCTGCGCGTGCAATTCACCGTCGATCGCGCCGATGCCGCCTGGTCGGGACACGTCGGCGTCGTCACGTTGCTGTTGGACCGATTGCCGTTGAACGATCCGCAACAAACCTCCGTCTTGATGTGCGGGCCGGAGGTGATGATGCGCTTCGTCGGCAAGTCCGCTTTGGCACGCGGCATACCGGAAGGCCAACTCTGGCTGTCGATGGAGCGAAACATGCAGTGCGCGATCGGACTGTGCGGGCATTGTCAGCTCGGCCCGACGTTCATTTGCAAAGACGGCCCGGTGTATCGGCATGACCGCCTCGCTCCGTTTCTGAATGTGGAGGGGCTGTGATGTCCGCCAAGCCCAAACCAAAAGTGGGAGTCTTCAAGTTCGCCTCGTGCGACGGCTGTCAGTTGTCGTTGCTCAGTGCCGAGGACGAACTGCTGACCGTCGCGGGGAAGATCGACATCGCCTACTTCCTCGAAGCGACCAGCCGCATCGACGCAGGGCCGTACGACATCGCTCTGGTCGAAGGCTCCATCACCACGCCGACCGACGCGCTGCGCATTCGCGACATCCGTCAGCGTTCCAAGTTTCTCATCACTATCGGAGCCTGTGCGACCGCGGGCGGCATTCAAGCCTTGCGGAACTGGGCCGATCACGACGAATTCGTGCGCGCCGTCTACGCGCGGCCGGAGTACATCGAAACGCTGGCCACCTCGACGCCGATCGCCGAACACGTGCCGGTCGATTTCGAACTGCGCGGCTGTCCGATCAACCGGCATCAGCTTGTCGAAGTCATCGTGTCGCTCGTGGCCGGACGAAAGCCGAAGACGCCGTCGCACAGCGTGTGTCTCGACTGCAAGCGCCGAGGCACCGTCTGCATCACCGTCGCTCAAGGCATTCCGTGTCTCGGCCCGGTGACGCAGTCAGGCTGCGGAGCGATCTGCCCCGCCTACGATCGCGGCTGCTACGGCTGCTTCGGTCCCGCGAAGCAGTGCAACACCGGCAGCCTCTCGCAACAGTTACTCGCGGACGGAACGCCCGCTCCGGAACTGGTTCAACTCTTTCGCAACTACAACGGTTACGCGCCGGAGTTTCGCCACGAAAGCGAACGCCTGGTGCAACTCAACGCTGAGGTGATTTCATGACTGCTCAGATGCAACAGGCGGTCTCCGCCGAGGAAGCGGTCGAGAAGCTGCAAAGCGGCATGAACGTCTTCGTGCATGGTGCGTCCGCGACGCCGACGCCGTTGCTCGAAGCGCTTTGCCGTCGCAGCGATCTCACTGATCTGAGGCTGTACCACCTGCACACGGCCGGGCCGGCTCCCTTTGTCGAGCCGGTGTGTCACGGGCGAATCATGTCGGTGTCGCTGTTCACCGGTGGGCCGGTTCGGCAAGCCGTCCAGGATGGGCAGGCAGATTTCATTCCGGTGTTCTTGTCGGATATCCCCGGCCTGTTTCGCAGCGGTCGGATTCGTCTGGATGCCGCGCTGTTGCAGGTCTCACCGCCCGACCGGCATGGCATCTGTTCGTTGGGAACGTCGGTTGATGCGGCCCGCGCCGCGGCCGATTGTGCTCCGTTGCTGATCGCCGAGATCAACCGGCAGATGCCACGGACGCACGGCCATAGCGTGGTGCCGTTGAATTCGTTCGCCGCGTGGACCGCAACCGATCGACCGCTGCACGAACACCCGCCGAGCGCCGAGACTCCCATCGAAGCCGCCATCGGCGAGCAGATCGCCAAACTCATTGACGATGGAGCCACGCTGCAAACCGGGATCGGTGCGATTCCCGACGCGGTTCTTTCCCGCTTGGGAAACAAGCACGACTTGGGCGTCCATACGGAGATGTTCTCCGATCGCGTGGTCGATTTGGTGCAAGCCGGCGTGATTACGAATCGCCGCAAGCGGATTTATCCGGGGCAGATCGTGACCAGTTTCGTGACGGGGACTCGGCGTCTGTTCGACTTTGTGAATGACAATCCGCAAGTGGCGTTCTATCCCTGCGACATCACGAACGACACGAACCTGCTGCGCAAAATCGAGAAACTCGTCGCCGTGAACTCCGCCCTGCAGATCGACCTCACCGGACAAGTCTGCGCGGATTCGATCGGCCATCGCATCTATTCGGGGATCGGCGGCCAAATGGATTTCATCCGCGGTGCCGCGATGTCGCCGGACGGACGAGCGATCATCGCTCTCCCATCAACGGCTGTCGGAGGGACTGTGTCACGGATCGTGTCTGAACTGGCACCGGGAGCGGGTGTCGTGACAACTCGCGGACATGTGCAATGGGTGGTCACGGAATACGGAGCCGTGAACTTGCATGGTCTGTCGCTCCGGCAGCGAGGCGACGAGTTGATCGCGATCGCTCATCCCGACTTCCGCAGCGAACTGCGTCGGCAACTCAACCACATCCGCCACTACACGACGCATTTCGTTTAACCCGGAGCCAACGGCGACGGCGCGCCAAGACTAACACCGTCGCCGTTGGCTCCGGGTTAAACCCATTTTCCGCACCCTTAGAAAATAGC
>JANNDA010001360.1:0-15706 GCA_031387195.1 Planctomyces sp.
CGACTCGATGCGACGATAGTGGTTGAGCTTCTTGCCGCGATCAAACGCTTCCGTTGAAGGAGACAACACTTCCACCAGCACAGTCGGGTTGAGGACGGTATCACTGCGCTCGTCGTCATATTCCAGCGGACCACAAATCACACTGGCATCGGGATACGCGTAAAGCCCGGTAGCTTCTACTTTCACACGCAGATCACTGTCGTAGGCCGTACAAGGATGGTCGCGAAGTTCGCCTGTGACATTTGTCTTAATCAGGCTGTGCCTCGGTGTGCCTCCCGACATGGCGAAGATTTCACCGTTCAGGAATTCGTTTTTGAATTCCGACGCACGTTCGCGACGCAAGTATTCTTGCGGAGTGATTCGATTTTTTGGTTGAGGCTGGCCCATGCGGCGAATGCTAAGCCGCGCGTTGCGGTGCGCCAACCAGATCGGCTGGGGCTCCGAGTACGTAGCCGTCACGCTCCGCGTGACGGCTACGTATCGCGGCTACGCACTCAGCCAGCCAGTCGTTCGGCGTTCGACGTATACTGGCTGAGGCGAATGTTCGCACAGCCAGCCGACGTGAAGAGGCTCGCCAAGTGTGGGTGACACGTGAAGAACAGGACTTGATGTCCCTTTCGAGCGAACTCTACCAGCTCGTTGGCGGCGACGGCGGCTCGCGACGGATCGAGCGTCAGCAGCACGTCGTCCAACAACAGCGGTAAATCGAAACCCCGTTTGCCGAACTCATCGACCAACGCCAAGCGGATTGCCAGTAACAGCAGCTCGCGCGTGCTGCCGCTGAGTTGGTCCAAGCGCCACGTATTGCCGGTCGCGTCATCGACTCGCAGAGACCGTTGACGGAGCGGCGTCCACAGCGAGCGATAGCGGCCTTCTGTCAGTCGCCCAAAGTACCGCGAGGCGGCGGCGAGGATGCCCGGCTGACAGACTCGTTCGTAGCGAGCCCGGATGCCGTCAATCGTCTGTGCGGTCCATTCGGCGGCGATCCACTCTTCGGCGGCGACCTTGATTTGCGTGCGGACGAGTTCGCGTTCGAGTCGCCAGTCGGACGGTTCGTCGTCCGCTTCGAGTTGCTCAATCTCGTGCCGCGTACGGCCGAGCTCTTCATGTAAGCGTTCGATCTCTTCATCGACGTCGCTCGCTTCGCGACGGAATTTCGTCAGCAACGCCGAATGCTGACTCGAATCAAACCGCAGCAGGTCGTCTTCGACGATCGCCAGTTCGGGGATCGCTCGGCTGGCCGTTTCAAGTTCATCCTTCGTCGCCGCGATCTGTCGTTGCAGCGATTCGTGGCGAGCGACAATGGTCGCTCGACGTTCGTAGTCGTCGCGATCGGTCGCACAACCTTGTCGCAGCAACGCCGAACGTTGCAGACGCAAGTCTTCGATCTTCTCGTGATATTCGCCCGCTTCCGCACGACGCCGACGTTCCTCGCGGCGCAGCTTCAGGCGTTCTTGCAACGTAGCGGTGAGCTGATTGAGGTCTTGCTCCCAAATCACAAACACGTCAGCCGACGCACGTTGTTCGAGATCACGGCGGTTGAGCCGATTCAGAATCTCGACAATGCGGCTGCGAGTGTTTTGCAGTCCTTCCAGATGCCGCTTGAAGTCTGCTTCGACCGTTTGCCACGTCTTGCGTTGTTCGTTGGTTGCTGCGAGCCGCTGCCAAAGATCAAAAGTCTCGACGACGCGCACGCTTTCAGGCAGTCCCAATTGCTTGAGCGTGTCACACCACTGTTGCCGAGTGACCGTCAACTCGCGAGCCGCCGCGCGGAAGCGATCGTTCAACGCGCTTCGCTTTCGTTGCCAGCCGACGATCTTTTGCTGAAGGCCGATCAGGCGTTCGAGTTCTTCGGCGGTGAATGACTCAGCGGCTCCGCGTCCGACGTGATGCGTGATGTTTTCAATCGAAGAGATCGAGTCGATGATCTCCGCGCTGGCCAGCGTGTCAGCGACGGACGCGATGTGCGAAGCGAGCAGCGCGTGTTCGGACTCCACCTCGTAACCCGAAGTGTTAGCGAGGGCGGACGCTTCGAGCGACTGCGAATTCGGAGCGTTTTGGAGCGTCTGCCCTCTCTCACGCGTCGGGTTAGTTTGAGGGGCCAGCGGGATTGTCGTGAAATTCGACTCCGTTCCCGTGAGCCGCTCCCACGATTCGCGAGCTTCGCGCAGTCGAGCTTCATTTTCGCGCAGCTCTTCGTGCAGCGCCGCGAGGCTGTCGCGGACTTGTTGTTCAAAGTGCATCTTTAGCGACAAAGCCAGTCCGCCGCAGACCGTGCCGAGCAGCGCATAAGCCGCTCCGCCGAGGATGCTCGATGTGAACCCGGAGACGATCCCCAGTAACGCCAGCACGATCCCACCGACCGCGAAGAAGCCGAGCACACCCAGAACCCATGTCGGCAGAATGAGCCGCGGTTCCAGACGTTCGATCTGTCGCGACATGCTCACGCGGCGTTGTTCGAGTTCGATGACTCGCATCTGCAAGTGCTCGATCTCTGGATCGACACTCGCTGACGAGATCGTCGAGCGAGCGACCGGTCGCGCAATCATCGGCAACGACATGCGGTGCGATCGTTCGCTCCGCAACGCCTCTTCGAGACTCAAGCCGCCGAGCTTCTTCAACGCTTGATCGATCTCGGTCTGCGATTCCTGGCATTGCTGCGACAGGCGCACGAGCCGCTGCTTCCACTTGTTTCGCAGCGAGCCCGCTCGGCGATACTGCCGCGCTTTCTCCACCAAGCGATAGTGCGCGGCGACCGATGTGTCCAACGCTTCCAGCTTGGCCAACGACCAGTCGGTGCCGAGCGTCTGCACTTGCGCGTCGAGCTTTTCCTTCTGCTGTTTCATGGCGACATGAGCTGCCCGCGCCCGTTCTTCTTGCCGAGCAGTATGCTCGCGCTGATCCAGCAGACTGCGCATCGCCGCCGAGCAGCGTCGCAATTCATGAGCGACGGCGATCTTCTTCGCGTCACGATGGAACTGCTTCGCCTCGCCGATCAGCGCTTCGCGGCACTTCAGCGCGGTGTGCAGTTCTTGTTCGATCTGATCGAAGCGGGTGATGCCGCCGTCCGGGAAGTCGTCGATCCGCGGCAAGCGCAGCAGGTCGGCTTGCAGGTTCCGCAGCCGCTGCCACGGCGTCCAAACTTGTTCGATGTGGTTGTAGCCGCGCAGTTGGTCTTGCAGGTGTGCTCGTCGTGACTGCAACTCAACGAGTCGGCGTTCGTGATGCCGCCGCGTGCGGACGAGGCCGGAGTATCGCTCGACTCGCCGAGCTTGTGACTCGATTTGTTCGTTGAGTTGTTCGTATCGCTCCAGCAACTTCGGCAACGCTGCTTGCCGCGTGACGTCCCACAGATGCGAAGTCGTGTGCGACATCTCATCGCGTGCGCCGAGCAGCGTTTGACCGTATGGCCCCAGCGTCTCGCCATGCACGGCTTTCGCCACGTCATCATCCGCCAGCGCGGTGAGTTCATGCAGCTCGCGCAGGCCCAGCGAAAAGACTTGATCGAAGAGTTTCTCCGGCAAGTCGCCGATCACTTCGTGCAACGCATCCGTGATCGGCAACGTGGCCGATTCGACATCGAGTTGCAGTTCCGAATCAACTTCGTCATCGGTCTCCCAGTCGCAGTGCTCAATCAAACTGTGCTTGTCGGCCGGAGCGTTCGACGGTGCGAGCCAGCGTGTCGAAACAAATCCGCTGCCGCCGTCATGGGCCGCTCGACGAATCTCGAACAGGCGACCGCGATGCCGCACTCGCAGCGAACCGACTGACGGCAGACGCTGCTTCCACGGTTCAATACCGGCAACGTCATCGGCTTTGTAGCCGAACAACACGCCACGAATGAATCGCCGCAGAGCGGACTTTCCCGATTCGTTCGACCCCGAAATAACCGTCAGACTGTCGCTGGCCAATGGCAGCGACAGTTGGTTCCACGGGCCAAAATGTTCGATGTCGATTCCAGTGAGCTTCATCGAGTGACCTCAATGTCGTAGGCGAATCACTCCGTGATTCGCATTGTCTCTGTTTGTTTCGTAGCTAAAGTCGTGAGACTTCAGTCCGAAGTCTCACGACTTCGGCTACCAGCTATTTCGACTGCTCCGCTTTGAACCACTTCCAGCCGCGCCGTTTGGCCTGACTGAAGACTACCTCCGCATCACACTGCGGTGCGGCGGCCGAAATCCGAGCGAAGCGTGCCTGCTGCTCGGCCCCTTCTTGACCCAAGTCACTCCAAGCCGATCGACCGAGCGGTTCTGCTTGATCGATTCGCCAGAAATATTCGGTTGGGACATCCAACTGATCGCTGTCGTCGTCTGCGGTTGAGCGTTCTGCGACAGGTTCGGTGGCGAGCAATCGGAAGCGATGCAGGCGAGCCACTTCGAGCGGCCAGTCACTTGCGGCATCCAACCAATCGGCAAGTTCCGCTTGAGTTGTTTCTGCCGAGAGCGAATTGAACAGTGGCCCATCACCGCGAATAGTCCAACGCAAGAAACAGGCTTGTGCGTGCAATTGCTCATTGGATGCGGATGTTTGTTGTTCTTCATTCACGGCATCAGCGATCTCATCGTCATCGGCCGCGTCGCCGTGCTGAGCGACCAAACTTTGCGGCTGCGAATCGGGAACGCCGCAGAGTTCACGGCAAGCGGCTTGCATCCGCTGCACCAATTGCTCGAACGTCGTGTCGTCGTCGATGTCGATCTGAAAGTTCTCCCACCGCACGGGAGCGGTCGGTAAGAATCGACAGCGGATGACGCCGTCGCTGTCGAGATCGACCAGCGAGCAACCATGCAAACCAGGCTCCTCCGGCGAGAGACCTTGTGTCCCACCGGGGAAGTGCATCAGCCAGTCCGCACCCTTCGAGGTGTTTCGTTCGTGGCCACCGACGACCGCGAGGTAATCCGCTTGCGGGTCACAGCCCGGTTGATCGATTCCGTCGCGGACGATCGCGATCGCAAAATGATTCGGTCGTAGATCGGCGGCTGACTGCACTCGCCGAATCTCGCGATGTGTTTCGTGCTTCTCAGTCGCGGCGGATTCCAAAGGTGATGCGTGATTCTCCGAACCGTCTTCGAGTTCCGGATCGTCACTTTCATTGACTAGCGATTCGTAGTGAGAGTCGTCAGCGTCGTCCCACGTCTCCACCTCATCGGCCTCTTTGGCTCGGCGCTGAGACAAGTCAGCAAACGGCAACTCATCATCAGAAGTTCGCGCGGCACGAGTGCTTCGCGGCAAATGACTCGAATCGGTCAGCGAATCATCCTCGCCACCGAACCAGGAGTGTTTCCAAGCCAGCGCGCGGATCGACGCAATGACTGCACCGTCACGCAACACGGCGACGGGGTCATCGGTCTCCGGTCGAAACACCGTGACGTTGCTGGGCATGTCCGGGAAATCGTCCCAGACAGGCAACGGGTCATGCGGGCCGGGAACGACAAACACTTGAATGCCCGCGTCGTCCAACTGTTCAAAGCCGTCGCGCAATTCAACGCGCGCTTTGATACTGAAGTCGGATTGATCGAGCGCGTCGCCCGTCAGCAGCAGAAAATCGACATCATGCTCAATGCACTCGCCGATGACCTTGTGAAACGCATTCGTTGTCGCGCCGCGCACGAGCCCCCGCAGATCCAAACCAACGGGTCCAGTTTCTCGCAACGGGTGATCGACTAACGCCCGCGCCGCGTGCAGAAACCTTAAGGTCTCATACGGCATGGCAGACTCCTTTCCGCCTAGATATCCGCAGTTTGTAGGACGCCTTCACAGCATCCACCCCTCTCGAAACGGCCTTTTCTGCCGCTTCACTTCCTTGTGAGCGGCGGAATGTACCGGAAGACCGAAAACAGCAAAAGACCGTTTCCCTAACTCGAAGCGCGAGCGAGGGCGGACGCTTCACGGCGTTCTGAATTCGGAGTCTTATGGAGCGTTCGCCCTCGCTGACGCTTCGGGTTCGTGGGGCGCGACGCTTGGCCTCCGCTTCCGAACGCGACTACAGTCCCCGCCCGCTTTTGATGTCACTCGGCTGCAACCCCCTGAGGTCTCCCATGCGATTGATTGCCTCCGTTCTGCTGTTGTGTGTCTGCTCGATTTCATTGGCCGAGGACGAAAACTGGAACCAATTCCGGGGACCGCGCGGAGATGGCACCTCGACCGCGAAGGGCCTGCCAATCAAATTCAGCGAAGGTTCCCCCGAGATTGCGTGGAAGACACCGATCACCGGCCGAGCGTGGTCATCGCCTGTCATCTGGGGCAAGCAAATCTGGTTGACCAACGGTCCCGAAATCCAGAACACGACGAAGGACAAACCGAAGCTCGACAAACCGATCGAGCTCTTCGCCGTCTGCGTCGATCTCGAAAGCGGCAAGGTCATTCACAACCTCAAGCTGTTCGACTTTGACACGCCGCAGTTCACGCACGCGACCAACAGCTATGCCTCGCCAACACCGTTCATTGAAGAAGGCCGCGTCTACATTCACTTCGGTGCTTACGGGACAGCCTGTCTCGATACGCAGACCGGCGAGAAAATCTGGGAACGTCGCGATTTGGAATGTGATCACTTCCGTGGTCCCGGTTCTTCTCCGATTGTGCATGGCGGCTTGGTCTATCTCACGTTTGACGGCTACGACACTCAGTTCATTACGGCGCTCGACAAGCTGACGGGCAAGACCGTTTGGAAGAAAGATCGAGGCATCGACTTCGGCACGACCGACGGTGACGCCAAGAAGGCATACTCGACGCCGTTGATCATCAAAGACGGCGAGCGAGAGCTGCTCATCAGCCCGTTTGCTGCCGCGACGATTGCTTACGATCCAAAAACCGGTGAGCCGATTTGGACCGTTCGACACGGCGGCATGAATGCGGCCGGGCGGCCGTTGTTCGGCAACGGACTGCTCTACATCAACTCGGCCGATGGCCCGAACCCACTCATTGCTGTGCGACCGGAGGGCGTGGGGGACATCACGAAGAACATCGTCTGGAAGACCAAACAGGCGGTCCCGAAACGCCCGTCGCAACTGCTCGTCGGCGATCTGCTTTTCATGATGAGCGACAGCGGCATCGCAACCTGTGTCGATGCAAAAACGGGAACAGAGATTTGGACCAAACGCTTCGGCGGCGACTTCTGGTCCTCGCCGTTGTACGCCGACGGATTGATTTATTGCTTCTCACAAGCGGGCGAGATTCCGGTCTTCAAAGCGGGCCGTGAGTTTGAACTCGTCGCCGAGAACAAGCTCGACAACGGATTCAACGCGTCGCCCGCCGTCGCCGGTAAGTCACTGATCTTGCGGTCGAAGACGCATCTGTATCGCGTTCAGCAAGGCAAGTGAAATAAGAGACTTATAGAAAAAGTAGGATGGGCACTCTTGCCCGTCGGCTATCTCGGGGAAAGACGGGCAAGAGTGCCCGTCCTACAGAGTGATTCAACAGATTGCTACGCCGCTTTCATACGTCGGCGAAACCGCCAGGAACGCACGCCGCGAATCGCGGTGCCCATCACGGAGCCCGCGATGCGGTTCAACGAATGCGGCGTCGCGAGTGCTCGCGCTTCGGGAAACGTAAGGAACTCGCGGTGATGCTCCGCCACGAAACGTTCCACGACTTGAATCGGGCGTTCGGCCATGCCGTTGATGTGCAAGCAGAAGGTCTGCACTCCGAACGGCAGCGCTCGCGGTGAGGCCAGCCATTGCGGCAGAAAAATCAAACCCTCTTCCAGATAGGGAAACGGTGCGAATCCGTCAGTGACAGTCGTGAAGCCCAGATCCTTGAGCGCTCGCAGCGTGACCGTATCAAACGAGTGCGACGGAGCCATGAATGTCTCCGGTCGCAGTCCCTGTTCGCGAAGCAGCGACTGTCCGTGAGCCAGCTTCTCCCGTTGAGTTTCATACGGAAGACCGGCGAACTCACTGAGATTGTTGACTCCCATCAATCCGCTCTCGCGAGTGACGTACACGTGCTGGTAGCCGTGCTGGGCCATCTCCCAACCGCGCGCTTGCAGCGTCAGCATCTCGGACCAGAAATCACCGGGACATTCCGGGTACTGCTTCAACTTCGCATCCCGATTGTCGGGAATGACACCCAACAACGGCTTGATGCCGAACTCGTCAAAGAGCCGCTCGAAACGTCGAAACGTCTCCCAAGCCATGTGAGCAGCAATGTCATCCAGTCGGATCAGATAGCGAGCGGCCATGTGGTCACGATGCCTCATTTTTGATTTGTCGCACTAACGGATGATGACTTCCGAGCCGACATCGAGAATGTCGTAGACCTCAGCAACATCGTCGTTCATCAGACGGATACAGCCGCGCGACTCGGCTTTGCCGATCGAGTTCGGCTCAATCGTGCCGTGAATGCCATAGCTTTCACCCAGATCGAGCCAGAACTTTCCGAGCGGGTTCTTGGGATCAGTCCCGGAAAAAACTTTGCCGTCTGGATCGGTGTACTGCGGGTTCGCGACTTTGTTGATGATCTTGAACTTGCCGACAGGACTCGAACCATCCTTGCCGATGCAGGTGCGATAGCCGCGCACGTATTGGCCGTTGTGATGGACAACGAGTTCAAAATCACTCAGCGTGACGACTGCGCCGAACGGGCCGTCGATGACCTTGAGCTTTTGCCCCTCGCGTAGACGTTTCGGATCGGTGCGATTGAGCTTCGTCAGAAATTGCCACGGCACGTGATGCTTCGCCGCGATCTTGCGCAGTTGGTCTCCCGACTGCACGACATACGGTTCTTGGATGTGTCGCTGCGGCGAGAAGTAGATCGCCTTGGCTGAAGCGTCGATCCGTTCTTGGATGCGAGTTCGTTGGTCGGGTTGTTGCCAATAGATTTTCGACAACGCCTTGTGAGCCTCGACCAGTTTTCCTTCGCGAAATTGTCGGTCGATCGAGTCGAGATCGATAGCCGGTTCTTTGTCGTCCGGCTTCTTCGCGATACGCACCGCAGGTTCGCGGAGTGAATCGATCGATGATGGTTCGGGAGGCGAATCGGCCGGCACTTCGACGCTTTCGCTAGTCGGTTCTTTCTCCGGCCTCTCGGCTGTTGCTGGTACTTCTTGGGCGACCAATTGCAGCGTCTGGCGTGAGCGTCCCGATGCTCGTTGAGCAACAGCAGGTTGAATAACTTCGTCCGATGCGGGTTCGTCATCTTCGGGGAGTACCCGCAGTCTCGGCATACGAAGTGAGTCCACCGTACTGCGGCCGGCTCTAGGGGCGACAGGCTCGTCCAGTTCGGGTTCGCTTTGTTCGGATCGCACGCCGTTGGGAATTCCGCAGACATCGAATTGCGGCGCGGAGTCGTCAGGCTCGAAATCTGGAGCGAGACCAGTGTCACCCGAATTGACTCCGCGACTTTGCGCATCGACGTCAATCACGGAGCCGGTTTCGGTGCCTCCGAACTCCAGCGGAATCCAACCACTGCGGAACACGACGAATCCGGCGAACCCCAAAATGGCGACCGTGAGTACCCGTGTGAGGGAGAAAAAGCGAGACATGGATTGATCCGGTTTGGGAGGCATTGGGGGCGTACGACGCACTTTGGGAAATCAGCGAACAGTCAGGGCTCGCGCGCGGAATCTAGCAGGGGTGTCGAACTTCGACCAAGAGGATTCTTGATTCGGAAGACAAGGCAATCTGCGGGCTTATTGAGCTTTACGAAAGCCTTGACCTGGCAAGCTAGCGAAGAGTTACTGCTCTGGCGGCGTCCCGATCGTGCTGAATAGCTCGACTTTTCCGTTTGTAGTGAATCCAACGATCCGGAAAGGCTGATCAAGAATGACGATCATAGGGGCAGTCGTGTTGTTCGGAGGCAGACGGTTCAGCGGTCATCACCGAGCCGTGAATTCGACAACACAGACACGAAGCTGGGACTCACACATTTCCCAAGGGCGGGGCTATGCGATTTTTGTCATGGTTGGAAGCGGTTCGGACTCGAATCACCACTCGCGAAGGTTTGCCGGCGCGGCGTCACGCGGCAAAGTCGCCTGTTGCAGGTCAGTTGGAGGGCTTGGAAAGCCGGTCGCTGTTGTCAGCGACGGCGCTGCTCATCAACAGCGAGCTGAACGTGATCTCGGACTCCAACGAGAACATCGTCATCAGCGCCGCCGGGACCGGCAGCACTCAGACGGTGCAGGTGCTGATCGACGGGATCGTCGCCAGCACGGTGTCGAGCGTGCCGACGAGTTCGGTCACCTCGATCGTCGTGCAGGGAGGCAACCTGCAAAACAGGATCGATCTTCGCGGAGTGAGCCAAACGTCCTATCCCGCACTGACTGGGATCAAGGTCGATGCGGGGCACGGAGCGGACACGATTTTCGGCAGCGTGGATATCGATGAGACGCTCATCGGCAATCATGGCGATGACGTCATCACGTGCTTCGATGGGAGCTCGACGGTCTTCGGCGGTGACGGAAACGACTCGATCCTCGGAGCGGGCGGCAACGACAGTTTGTTGGGCGATGATGGCAACGACAGCATCGACGCCGGGAGCGGCAACGACACGATTGATGGTCACGATGGCAACGACGTGATCATTGCGGGAGCGGGAAACGACAGCGCCACTGGCGGTGATGGCGAAGACCTCATTCAGGGAGACAGTGGGAACGACACGCTCAACGGCATGATGGGTGTTGACGTCATTCGTGGTGGCACCGGCAATGATTCGCTGCTGGGCGGCTCGGACGATGATTCGCTGGTTGGCGAAGACGGCAACGATGTGATCATCGGCAACGATGGCTTCGACACGCTTGTTGGTGGAGCGGACAACGACACGCTGGACGGTGGCACGGATGGCGACTTGCTCCTTGGTGGCGACGGCAACGATTCGATGAATGGCGGCGCTGGCAACGACTCGATGCTGGGAGAAGCGGGTCAAGACTCGCTGTTCGGCGGTGCGGGCAAGGACACGTTGGAAGGGAACGCGGGGGACGATCAACTGCGCGGGCAATCTGGAAATGACACGATCTATGGTGGTGTCGGCTTCGATCTGCTCGATGGTGGAACGGGGAACGATTTTGAAGATGCTGGAGACGCACCGGTTGATGAACCGCCTCCGGCACCGCTGACCGCTCGTCTGTTTGCGGTGGCCGATGACGGGCGGAATTCCGCGATCGTGGAACTCGATCCCGTGACGGGACGTGAGCTCAATCGGTTTGCGGCTCCCGAACCGATCAATGCCAGCGGCGATGCACTGGCCTTCGATGGTAAGAACTTGTTTTTCTTGAACGGATTCGGCACGAACTTGCTGTTTGAATTGAATCCGAACACGGGCATCGTGATTCACGCGACGGAGATTCCACGACCCAGCAATCAGTTGTACGACGGGCTCGCGGCCTTGGACGGGATGATCTACATCCAAGATTCGTTCAACGACGACATCCTGGTGTTCGATCCGGTCAGCAACGGCGTGATCGACGTGATTGACGTCAACGCGGTGAATCCGGGGACGAATCTACAAGGCGGCTTGGCCGGCGTGCTTGATCCGGATCGGCTAATCGCCACGGTGGCCGGGGGACGCACGATCGTGGAAATCAATCCGCTGACGGGATTGATCACAAGCAGCTTCACGCCGACGACTGTCTCAGCCGGAACTTATGCGGGCGTGGGAGTGGTCGATGATCTGATCTTCTTGGGTGGCAGCAAGGTTGTCGGAGCCTCTCCGTTTGGCTTGCTGACTTCGATGGATGTCTTCAACCGCAGTGGGCAATTGCAAAAGTCGCTGACGTTGCCGCTCTCGATTTCGGCCATCGGTGGTGACGACGTGGGAACGGTGGGTGTGCCGCTCACGGACGCGGGGCAGTTCGACATCGTCTTCAACTTGCCTGCGGCGGTGACGACGAACCAGCGGGTCGCTTTCTAGTACGCGGAACTCAAATGGGAATCGATCATCAAGGGCGATCTGCCCGACGTCGTGGTCAACGGCTTGGGCACGATTGACGACTTGGTCGTGAACGTGAATGTCCGCTCGATCGACGGACTCGGCGGGACGCTCGGACAAACCGTGATCAACATTCAACGCCAGGATTCGCTGTTGTTGCCCGCTCTAGCAACGATCGACATTGATGTGGCAGACTTGGCGGAACTGGATCTCAACGGCCAGTTGGAAGACCGAATTCTGCACGAACTGGGACACGCTTTGGGGTTCGGCACGATCTGGACTCAACGCGGTCTGCTGGTCGCTCCGAGTACCACGAATCCGAGGTTCCTCGGAAGTCAGGCCACCACCGAATACCAAGCATTGTTTAACACGTCTGAACCCAACGTGCCGGTGGAGAATGTCGGCGGAGTTGGTTCAGCCGACGCGCATTGGCGGGAATCGAAGTTCGGCAACGAGCTCATGAGCAGCATCCAGAACGCGAACGGAAATCCGTTGAGCCGCGTCACGATCGCCTCAATGGCGGACTTGGGATATCAGGTCGATCTCACCCAAGCGAATGACTACACGCCGCCGCCGCTGGGGAGCGCGACAGTCACCAGTACGACAGCAGCAGGACGATGGCTGTTGCCCAGCAACACTCGCCAATTCATCAAGCCGTTGGCTTCGGCGGCAGCAACACCGGCCACTCCGATTGCGCCCAGCGTCACTCCGCCTGCGGCAGCAATCTCGCTGACGACGATCAGCTTCGATGAACTTTCACTGCGACCAGCGGATGGAGCGTCGGTGAAAGGAACCTTGTTTGACTACAAGATTGACGGCGTGGATTCGCTGGATGCGACGTTCGGATCATTGAATGGACCTGTGCTCGGCTCGACGGTCGGCCTGCCGAATTCCGCCACGACACCGAACCGAGTTCTGGAAGGAAGCACAACGGGCGTGCTGACGATCGACTTCGCCTCACCGGCGAAGAGCCTGTCCTTCGCGGTTGCTCGGAATACCGGCAACTTGGTGGTGAATGGAGTCCAGGTGACGCTGTTCGACGCCAGCTTCAATGTCATCTCGACCTCGACCGTCGTGATGAGTTCGCTCAAGGGAACCACGGAAGGGGCGTTTGCCTACGCCGGAGAAACGGCCGTGAGCCGGGTGACGTTGGACTTCACGGTGGGTGCGCTGATCGCGGATGGCGATCGCTTCTCGCTGGATAATCTCGCCTTCGAGTTGGCCTCTGGACCACTCTCGTTTGGTGGCGACACACTCGTCGGCGGCGACGGCAACGACGTGCTGCTGGGCCGCGATGGGAACGACGTCATCAACGGGAACGCGGGCAACGACACGATCGACGGCGGTACTGGTCACGACAATATCCAAGGTGGCATCGGCGACGACTCGATCAACGGCGGACTGGGCAACGACACGATTCGCGGCGGAGCGGGCAAGGACACTTTACTGGGCAACGTGGGTGACGATCTGTTGATTGCCTTGATCGACGATGGAGTGGATTGGCTCGAAGGGAACGAAGGTTCCGACACCGTCGAAGTGCGTGGGACGACCGCCCAGAACGTGTTCGACGTGGGTCAGAACGCCGCCAAGAAACTGACGCTCTCGATCGGTGCCACAGTGCAAACGTTGGAGAGCACGATCGAACGAGTCCAAGTTCTAGCTGCTGGTGGAGCGGATCGGATCTTCGTGCATGATCTGACGGGTGTTGCACCCACGGAACTCCGTTTGGATGGAGGCAACGGGACCGATCGGATCATCGCCGACGCGGGAGCCGGGATCAGTGACATTCGCCTGGCGATGATCGGCGGAGCGGGGAACGACTCCCTGGTCGGCACGGAAGGTGGCGAGTCGCTGCTCGGTGGCGACGGCAATGACACGATCGAGGGCAATGGCGGCGATGACACGATCAATGGTGGCACCGGCGACGATTCAATCGCAGGGGGTGCGGGCAACGATGTCGTCGATGGTGGCAGTGGCCTCTCCACGATTGATGGCGGCGACGGCAATGACCTGCTGTCAGGCGGCGTCTTGAACGACATCATCAACGGTGGAGCGGGTAACGACACGCTCGTCGGCAACAATGGCGATGACGCGCTCAACGGCATGGACGGCAACGACAGCCTGTTGGGTGGATCGGACAACGACAGCCTGCTCGGTGGAGCGGGTGACGACACGCTCGACGGCGGCACCGACAACGACACGCTCGACGGTCAGGATGGCAACGATCGGCTCAATGGCTTCCACGGCAACGACGCAATCAATGGCGGAGCCGGTGACGACACAATTCTCGGTGGCGATGGTAACGACACGATCTTCGGCGACAGCGGCAACGATCTGATTGCCGCCGGCGACGGCAATGATCAGGTTCAAGGGAACGACGGCAACGACGTGCTCCTCGGTGGCGACGGCAACGATACGCTCAAGGGAGGTGCGGGAGGTGACACGGCCTTGGGTGGTAACGGCAATGACGTTGTCGATGGCCAAGGGAACGGTGACACCGTCGCGGGGAACCAAGGGACTGACACCGTGGTTGGCGTCGCCGGAGAGATCAATGAGTTCTTCCAGCTCGATCTGGCGATCCTCGCCAAGCTGATGTAGTCACGGACCAGTTCCTGTTGCACAGACGAATCACGGTTATTGAAGCGAGGAGGGTCTGGACCCGATCTCTTCTTTCTTCAGCAATCGTGATTCGTTTTGTCATGGCAAAATTAGCACGACGCGCAAGCGAGTGGTCTTCTCGAACAACCACTCGCTTGCGCGTCGTGCTGGTGTGTCTTAGTGGCTAGCCGCCGCTGCGGTCGATCAACCAGATGTTGCGAAAGTGGACCGGATTGCCGTGGTTTTGCAGCTTGGTTGGCAAGCCGAGCGGCCCTTCTGCCGCACCGCCACCCGTCTTGTTGGCTAACTCGACGCGGTTCTGAACCAAGACTCCGTTGTGGAACACGGAGACTGTCCCCGCGCAGATCTTCTGCTTCTTGTCGTCAAACGTCGGTGACTGAAACTCGATGTCGTAGGTCTGCCACACGAGCGGCGGGAAACACAGGTTGGTGTCCGGGGCTTTGAACCGATAGAGCCCGGCGCACTCGTTGTGTTCCCCCTTCAAACCGAAGGAATCGAGCACCTGCACTTCGTACCGGCTCTGGATGTAGACGCCGCTGTTCGCTCGATCTTGTCCGCGAGCCGCAGGCATGTACGGCAGATGGAATTCGACGTGCATGTGAAAGTTGCGAAAGGGCTGTTTCGTTTCGCAGCCGATCATCAGCAACCCGTCGTCAGTCATGCGCCCGTTCTTCCAGTGATCCGTGCTCTTGCCATCGAACAATACGACGGCACCGACTGGAGGCTGCAAGCCGAGCGTTTGGCTGCGGCGTTCCACTCGCATCAATTCACCGAGCGAAACCACTTGCTCACTGGCCGGAGTCGGCGGTTGATGCACGGCCTGAAGCGTCGCCTTGCTCTTCTGAATCTCGATGCGTTGTGACTCGCCAATCAACCGCAGAACCTCGCCGTCGCGAGTCCCTTTGAATGTGCGCTGTTCACTGCCGGCCCACCAGCCACCACCAGGAAGTCCCCCGGAATATAGCACCGCTTGAAACTCGCTCTTGCCGAGTGCGACAACTTGCAAGCCCATCGCTTGGCACTGGCCGCACGAGTTTCTCACGTTGCCCAGATACTCCCCCTGAAACCAATAGTCGCGATCGACTTGGCTGACACTCGTCGCCACCAACGGGGCACCCGCTGCGAAGGAGAATTGACTCGTGTGCAAAATCAAGGCGACGATCGCAAAACAAACAGTCCGCTGATAAGTCATGGTGGATTCCTCAGGAAATCGTTGAGAGCAATACGC
>JANNDA010001392.1:0-13170 GCA_031387195.1 Planctomyces sp.
GACACGACTCAAGAGCACTCTCTGCCAAGTCTGGTGCTCTCCCACTTTGAGTTTGTTCCGACATTTCTTTCTCCACCACTTCGATGCGTCACTGCTTCTTCTGCAATTCCCGCTCGGCCCACGGTCCCAACTTCTCGCGAAAGATCTTCACGTTGTGCCGGATATCAACCGGCAACGACGAGTGAAACAGTATGGTCTGAATCGCCGCCGTCAGTGAGTGACCTCGCGCGAGTTCTAACAACTCTTCGCGAAAACGTTCTTGCTCGTCTCGCGACTTTGGAAACTGCCCAGAGTCCGGCTCGATCACAATCACTGGTTGCTGATTCGACTTTGAACCGACTCCAACCAACGCCGATCGAAACACTCGCGGATGATTGTTGAAGATCGCCTCGCACGGAATTGTGAACATCCGCCCGAATTCGGTTTCCAAAAGGTGCGCCTTCCGCCCACAAAACCAGAGACGGCCTTGATCGTCGAGATACCCGACGTCTCCCATGCGATGCCAGAATGAAGACTGCGGCTCAGTAGATTCCACACAAACCTTCGCGGCCACAGTTGCCTCCGGGCGACGAAAATACTCGCGCGTTGTCGAGGGACCACGAACGAGGATCTCACCGATCTCGCCACGCGGAAGTTCGCGCAGCTCAGACGAGATCCGGATCGGCCCCTCCGTGATCTCGACAATCTTCACCTCAACTCCCGCGAACGTTCGGCCCACGCAAGTTCCCCGGCCTGCGCGTGAAAGCGGTGCTGTCTGCTCAAGTACTTCCCGTCCGCTGATTGATGCGACGGGCAACGATTCTGTCGCACCGTAAGGGGTATGAATGTCGGCCTCTGGATTTGAAAACGCACGACGCATTCGCTCGATGACATGAACTGGAACCGGAGCACCCGCCGACAGCACCCGCCGCAGTGTGCTCGGCAACTTCACGTTCGTCGCTTCGCAATGCCGACCGATGCGATTCCAAATCGCCGGTGAGCCAAATGCTTGAGTCACCTTCCAATCGCACATATGGGCGAGCATCCGCACTGGATCAACACGCGCCGGCTGCGAGGGGTCCATGTCCGGAATGACCGTTGTCACACCCATCGCCGCGTTGAACAAGCCGAACAACGGAAACCCAGGCAGATCAACCTCACCCGGCAGAATGCCATAAAAGTCCCGCAAGAGATCCACCTGAGCGTCAAACATTCCATGCTCGTAGACGACTCCCTTCGGTGGACCAGTGCTGCCACTGGTGAAAATGATTGCTGCGGGATCAGTACTCCGAGTGTGCACGACTCGATCATTCGGCTGAGATTCGTCGATCGCACGGCTTCCGCTGGCGAGAAGCTCGTTATAAGTCTTGCCGCCCCAAAACCATCGCCGCCCGATCGTGACATTGAACCGAGCATTGGGAAATTGGCGACGATTCAAAACTCGCACGGCCTGAACAATTGGAATCGCCACAAAACCGTCCGGGGCGGTTTCCTCAAGACATTGAAAGATGCTGGATCGTCCCATGCCCGGATCAATCAGCACGACAACGATTCCGGCTCGCATCATCCCAAACGTCAAGGCGATGAATTCAAAGCTCGGTCGAACCATCAGCACTAATCGCTGGCCAGGCACGATCCCCCAGCCTCTTAGGCCAACGGCAATTTGGTTGGCTTCACGATCGAGTTGCGCGAAAGTCCAACTGCGATAACGATACGCTCCCACCGAATCACGTCCGGCTGACTGCGCGATTGCGATTTGATCGGGCCAACACTCGGCGGATTGACGCAACCGGTCAGCGATATTGAGGCTATTCACCACCAACCGCTTTCGTCCCTTTGGCAAAGAGCAACTCATGATCCTTGAAGTTGTAGCGGTCACCTGCGTGCAACATGGCTGGCGAGGCCCTCTCGGACGGAGACCGACCATCAAACACCGAAACTTGGTTCTCACCGACAACCTCTAGCATATGGCCACGCACGATCATCGCTGTTGAGCCCTCAATCCCCAAGCCGACCACCTGCGGATGCTCCTGTTTCAGTTGAGTCATCTCTGCGAGAGTTTCGCCACGCTGTGAACTTTGTGAAATGGCGACCCCTGGAAAGAAACCAAACCCACGGTCGTATCCGCCCACCAACATTCGCTTCAGTGGCGCTGGACTGGCTTTAAGCAGGACATCCCCCTGCACTAGCCCGCCCGCTGCTGTGCCACCAATAACTCCGCCACGACGCAAAAGATCATGACACAACTGCTCGACGACCGTCCCCAAACAGGCATCCACAAATTTGTGCGGTTGAGCTCCGCTCAGCCAGACCCCGCGAACCGTCTTCAACAACGCCAAGATCTGCGGGTCGTTCGCCTGTTTGCGAGAATTGACTTGCACTCGCTGGATGTTTTTGACGCCGAGTCTGCGAAGGCCCTCCATGAATTCTTCGTCCGCTTTTTTGGTTTCCTCACCATCGAGTGAAACAAAAGCGACAGTTGCTTCGGCTCCTCCCGCGGCAGCGACAAATCGCTCAGTCGCGGCTGTCGGAACCGCATCGCCACCTACGATGACCAGCGTTCCATCGTTCACCTGCGGAGTCGAATTCTCCACGAAAGTTCTCGATGGTTGTTGCACTCTCGCGGCGGCAATCTGACTGAGTAAACCTAAGTCGGCTTCATCACCCGCTCGGATCGATTCCACCAGCGGTTCTCGTGACTCGGTTCGTGCAAAACAGATTCGCACTTCAGACTCCCCCAACACCGTCAAGCGCCGCCCTTGAACGAGCAATGCGGTTCCCTCGTCAATGCCCAGTCCCACAAGCTCGGGATGTTGTTCAACGACTTTCAACAGTCGATCCTGCCGCTGCCGTCGTACGAAGTGCTGATCGATGACAGCGCCATCCAGGAAGTTGAATCCGCGACCAAGTTCCAAGTTGGGGCTGCCACGACGAATCATGAGCTTGGACATCACGGCCGCACCCGCTGAGGTTCCACCAATAACGCCACCTCGCTCCAGCAAGTTGTGCATCTCAGTCTCTGTGCGCGTGCCGGAATAAGTATCGATCAGCCAAGCCTGATTTCCGCCAAGGAACCAAACTCCTGTGGCCCGTTTCAATGGCTCAACGAAAGCCTCACTGTTGGCAACCTCACGCGAACGCGTATGGAGAATCGTGAACTCAGCGAGCTTTTGACGCCGCCACCAAGCAACGTAGATCTCCACATCCGGCAAATCCGCTATCTGACTAGCCGACGAAATAACCGCGATGCGAGCGAACTCTCCGCCCGCTAATTCAACGACCTTCGCCCGCAGCGGCTCCGGCAAAGTGCCTCCGCCGCAAATCACCAGTGCTCCCTTTTCTGGACCTTTCGCACTGATTTCAAAGACTTGGCCGCGACACTCAGCGGTCATCATGACCACGAACATCGCCAAAACCGCCAACCCAATTCGCGCCCCACAGCGCTGGCACTTGTATTGCTTCAAGGTGGCACCTCGCTCTTGGCCCATGAAAACCCTTCGCGCAGTTCGGCCACTTCCTGCAACCGACAGGAGGCGAAGGCTACCGGTACGAGAGCACAAGTATGCTCTTTTTTCTCATCAGATAAAGACTGATTTGTGGGTACCGAGGCAATAACACTCGAAACTTGGCAATTATTTCGGTTGAGCTGTTACCGAATAAACGTCGCGCGAACAGCGATTTTTGTCTCTATCAAATAGAAGAAGCGGTCGTCACCGACCGCTTCTTACTTTCTGTAGCTGAAAGATCGCACCGCAAGGTGCTACGAGAAGAATTACTTCTTCTTCGCAGCGGCCTTCTTCGCGGGAGCTTTCTTCGCAGCAGCTTTCGCAGCTTTCTTCTTTGCCACAGTAAACTCTCCTTACAGAGCCAACCTGGGACTCGTCTTCCTTGCTTGGCTAACCGGGCTGAAAGCAAGTTCGACTCATCACCACTAGATGCCGACCTACCAACCATGATAAGCCGGGGTGAACTCTTGCCTTGAGTGATCGCTGTCCCGAGTTGAGCAAACCGAAGCGAGTGTTTGAAGTCCGTTTCGATCTGCGTTCGTAACAACTTTCATTCGTTGCAAGTTGCTCACACATTGACGGGAGTGATAGTTACGTCTTTGAGAATTTCGTGCAACCCATTTCTTTCGAGATTCGATCAGATTTTTGTGAGTGAGTTCATCACCAGGAATGGTGCAGCGTGCCGAATAGAGTCGTTGTTCATTCTCATTCAATGGCACTTCAAGAGTAGTCGATGGGATCATGCGTGACAGGAGTAATTTGAATACTAGTCCGCCAGTTGCCGCAACACATCACGCATGTAGTTTATGCTGTCTCGTGCGATCTTTTCCGCTCCTGGAGAGTAGTCGAAGACTTCGACTGAAATCCAACCGGTGTAGTTGGTCTGCTTCAGACTGCGAAAGATTGGGACGTAATTAGTCGGTCCCATGCCAGGTCCCAATAAGTTCACGTCGTTGACATGAAAGTGTCCGACATGCGGCGCGAAGCGAGCGATGATCGTTTCAATTGATTCTATTTCTCCACCGAGCATCGCTTTGACATCTTGGTGTAAGCAAACGCGTGATGAGCCGACCATTTCGACCAATCGCATCGCCTCCGCGCAGGTGTTGAGAAAGTTTGTTTCCTGAGGAGTGAGTGGCTCCAAACAGATTCGCACACCGCGTTCTTCGAGCGCGGGCAAGCTTGCTTTCAAGACCTCGGTCGCGTGATCGAATGCTTGGTCGAGCGACATGCCAAGTTCGAGATCTCGTTGCAACGGCGAACCCAGGACCATGAGATCGCCACCGAAATCGGCGCAGGCGTGCGTCAGGTCAGAGAGATACTCAGAGGTGGCTTTGCGGACGACTGAGTTTGCTGTTGTCAGATGCAGCCCTTCTGTTTTCGCCAGCAGCCAGTGAAGTCCGATAATCTGCATTCCATGCTGTTCGGCGGTCTGTCGTAATTCTCGGCGCTGCTCGGCAGAGACGTCAGTGATGCGACGAGCGAGTGTGAATGGGGCGAGTTCAAGGCCGGTGTAGCCTAATTCACTGGCGAACCGGCATTGCCGCTCCCACTCCCAGTTTTCAAAAAGCTCTTGGCAAATGGCAAACTTCATTCGAGAACCTCTGTAATTCCATGCCGGCAGCGAGCCGGCAGCCTTTCTAAAGATGTCACAATCGAAACTTAGCTCGATCGTCTTAATGCGGACGTTACCTGCGTTGGCACACAAACTTGCAACGCCAACTAAGCAACCTTAGATTGCCCGCCCCTGCGATACGCCGTGCTTTCATTTCTAACGCCTCTTAAGAACCGCCCAACAATCACGGTCACAAAGTGCGTACTCGCGGGCAATTGATTCTGTTTTTAACAACGACTCCGCGATTGTGGCGAAGTCATCGTCGAAGTTCGATCGTCCTTTCTTTTTTCATTTGTAGGGTGCGGGTCGATGGAGAAGCAGCCAGTTATTCAGATTAAGAACCTGACGAAAATTTATCGCGATTTTTGGGGCCGCAAGAAAGTACGCGCTCTCAATTCGCTCAGCCTGGAAGTTCACAAGGGTGAAGTTTTCGGACTGCTGGGCCCAAACGGCTCGGGAAAAACGACGACAATGAAGTTGCTTCTTGGGCTGTTGTTCCCGACGGAAGGGGAAATCAACGTTCTGGGGAAGCCCGCGTCGGATGTTTCCAAGAATGAATGGATCGGCTACCTCCCAGAAGAGTCGTATCTTTACCGTTTCCTAAACGCGGAAGAAACACTCGATTTCTATGGGCGGCTGTTCGACATGTCGGCACAGCAGCGCAAGGAACGGGCCAATCAATTGATTGAACTGGTCGGCTTGCAAAACGCTCGCAAACGGCAGTTGAAGGAATACTCCAAGGGAATGACCCGCCGTATTGGCCTCGCGCAAGCGTTGATCAATGATCCGGACCTCATTCTCTTGGACGAGCCGACCAGTGGTCTCGATCCGCTCGGCTCGCGAGATATGAAGGACTTGATCGTCAAACTTCGCGATCAGGGAAAGACGGTCGTGATGTGCAGCCACTTGCTGGCGGATGTGCAAGATGTTTGCGATCGCATTGCAATTTTATATGCGGGCGAATTGAAGGAATTGGGGAGCGTTGAAGATTTGCTGAAAGAGCAGCACGAAACGGAACTGCTCACCTCAAAACTCAGTCCAGAAGCGGTGACGGACATCGAAGCCGTTCTGGCCAAGCACAACGCCAAGCTGCTGCGACACGGTCATCCGACAAATAGTCTGGAAGACCTGTTCCTCAAAACGGTTCAGAAGAGCCAAGAGCGACCAGGACAACGGTACGTTCCCACGGGGGTGGAGAAGACTTAGTCGCCAGCGATGTTCTCAATTGTGCTCTGCCAAAGTGCTGTTCCTTCACTCTGTTTGGCGTTCCATTCTGCCGATCGCCTTGATTCCGAGAAGCGACTATGACGTTTGATCGTGATCCGTTTCTGTTCGGTGCTGCGTTGCTGCATTGGCTGATTGTGTTTGGCAGCTTCGCGGGGATTGTCTTTTCTGTATCCGTCTTGGTCGCGTTGGGGATTTACGGTGCCTCTGGTCCCACCGCCGTGATGGCTCGTGTCTGGCAAGGTTTGCATGATTTCTTAGGGATTTCTACACGCCGCATCTGGGCGATTGCTTTGTTGACCATCAAGGAGGCTGTGCGACGCAAGGCTCTGTTTGTGTTTGTCGTATTCGCTGCCTTGGTGATGTTCGCCGGATGGTTTCTGGAGTCTGATCTCCGGGCCGACTTGCAGGTCAAGAACGCCGTGAGTTTTGCCTTAACGACGACTTCTTGGCTGACGCTCCCAGTAGTGTTGCTGCTGTCCTGTTGGGGTCTTCCCGAAGACATTCGACTGCGATCGATCCATACCATCGTGACGAAGCCGGTGCGCCGGAACGAAATTGTCATGGGGCGCATCCTCGGCTTTTCGGTAGTCGCCAGTCTGATTGTGTCGCTCATGGGATTCGTGGGTTACGTGTGGATTCGACGTCAAGTCCCCAACAACGCCGAGTTGGTCTGTCGAGTTCCGGTTTATGGCACTTTGGGTTTCTTGGATCGTGAAGGGAACCTGGCTGACAAGGGGATTAACACCGGCGATATTTGGGAGTTCCGCAGCTACATCGAAGGGGGCACGAAGTCATCCGCGATTTATAAGTTCCCGATGGACCGGCCTGCTGACCGTGTGCGACTGGAGTCCCGATTTGAAGCATTCCGGACCCACAAGGGCCGGATCGGGCAGTCGTTGTTAGTGCGGTATGTCTTGGTGAACCCCACCAAGGGATTACGTGTTCCGCTCGAATCGTTTGAGGTCATGGAATTTGGACTCAACGAGAAAGAACTTGAGCGACAGATTTCCTTCTACGACGAAGAGAAAAAGTCCAACCGCACGGTTGATTTGTTTGATGACATCGTGGATCAAAATTCGTTGTTGATTGAAGTGCAATGTTTGGATTCCGGGCAGTACCTCGGTATGGCTCGACCGGACATGTTCATTCGGATGCCGGATCGGTCATTTGAAGCGGGATATTTCAAGGCTGTCTTGGGCGTGTTGTTGCTGTCGATCTTTTTGATTTCGATCGGTGTGACATCGAGCACGTTCGTGAAGGGCCCAGTGGCGATCCTGTTGACGTTCACGGTGCTAATTGTCGGCCAGGGTTTCCGCGAGTTCATGCTCAAGCTGATTACTGGCGAACAGAAAGGTGGCGGCCCGATTGAGTCGTGGTATCGGCTGATCACTCACATGAACGACACAGGCGCGCTGCCGGATAATTTCGCAACGAAGTTGATGGTGGGAATCGATAATTTGTTCCTGGGCGGTCTGTGGTTGATGCAGCACCTGATTCCAGATTTGAGCTTTTTTGTCATGTCGCCCTATGTGGCGAATGGTTTTGACGTGCCGTGGTCAACAGCGTTGGCTCAGTGCCTCGCGATGACTGTGGGCTATTTGGTTCCGTGTTTATTGGTCGGCTACTACAGCCTCACGCTGAGGGAGCTGGAAGCAAAATGATTGAGCAATTGACCGCACAACAGCGAAAAGTGGTTTACTTGGTGGGCATCGTCGTGCTGATGGTCCCCATCATTTTGTTGGGGATGCCGGCAACCGATGAGGCGAGTTCCGGTGGGCAGCTCGCGCGGTTGCGCCAGACGCACGATCTGGGCGAAAGCACGCTGGGCAAGGTTGACCCCACGAGCGCGACGATGAACCTCGTGTTGCTCGGCATGCGCGGTGTTGCCGTGAACTTGCTGCGCATGGAGCTCGACACGCAAAAGGACCGCAAGCAATGGGCTCAAATGCGAGCCACCACGGAATCGGTCATCCTGCTGCAGCCACACTACATTCAAGTGTGGCGGTATCTCGGTTGGAACTTGGCCTACAACGTCTCTGCGGAATGGGACGCCGTCGAAGATCGTTACTTTTGGGTCAAAGAGGGTGCCAAGTTTTTGATGCAGGGGGCCGAGCGAAACAACCGGAACCCTGAAGTGTTCTGGGAAACTGGTCGCACAGTCGGACAGAAGATCGGACGAGCGGACGAGTGGAAGCAGTTCCGAAAGTTCTTCAAGATCGATCCCGACAAAGATCGTTATCCAGATGGACCCGACAGTGAGATCAATCCCGAAGGGAAGGACAATTATCTCGTCGCCAAGGGCTGGTATCAGAAAGCCAACGATGCCGAAGAAAATCACGAACAGCACATCATGATGCGAGCGCTGTTCCGTTCTTACCCAGCACGTTCCCAGTTGGATTATGCCGAAGCGCTGCAAAAAGAAGGTCACTTTGACGAAACCACTCGCACGGCGTGGGACCAAGCTTACCGAGACTGGGTCGATGGATTCGGTAAGATGGTCTTCCAAGAGGACAACTTTGAGATCTACCTCGAAGCCTTCGCGAAGGACATCGACCAAATCGCAGAAACGTTCAAAGTGGATCGTGCAATGGTAGATCGAGCGATTGACATGCACCAAAAGGTCTCCAATTACAAATTCTGGAGAACAAAGGCGCATGCCGAAAAGCAGTCAAACACGCTGGGGGTTCATCGCGAACTTTACGACGGGGAGCAGCTTTTCAAGAAAGGTGACCTTGAGGCATCGCAAGAGACCTTGGAGTCCGGCTTGAAAAAGTTTGAGTTGATGGTTGAGAACTATCCGGATCTGGCCAGCGATGATAACACCCTGGAAGAAGCCCTTTGGGCGGTGATGCTTTGGCAGAAAATTTACCAATTGAAGAATCAAATTCAGCCCGAAGACTTTCCGCTTAAGCCGTTGTGGGAAAAAGAAGCGGGGCGAATTCCAAACATCCAACAAGACTTTAATCGCCGATATGGTCCGTCGTCATAAATCGCCTGACGCTTGCGGATCGTTACCGACACCGACAGCATGTCGGCCAATCGAGCCAGTCTGGATTTCATCCGGCTGGCTCGGTTGGCCGATTTCCTCTTTTCTGGAGATACTCCGATCACCATTCAGTTTCCAGCAGCACCGATTGATTTGACTGAGCGCCGCGCAGCAAGCTGCCAACTGGCGAGTTTGGCGGCGCAGGCCGCCGAAGAACTCAAAGGGAAAGCGACCGTCGTGCTCGACATGACTCTGGTCACTCCCATCTTCGATTACTTCGTGATTACGACGGCGACCAGTGGTCGGCAGATGCGAGCCATCGCGGAGGAGGTGGAGATGCTGATGAAGTCGCACGGCAGCCGTCCGCGAGTTGGCGTTGAAGGTCGCGATTCTGAAACGTGGATTTTGCAAGACTACGGCGACATCGTTTTGCACGTTTTGTCTGCCGAAGGCCGCGACTTGTATGACCTCGAACACCTCTGGGCCGATGCGCCACAGGTTGACTGGAAGGCCACCGTCGAAAGCCTCGCTGCAACCACCAGTTAGTCGCGGATCATGGCCGACCTGAAAGACGCACGGCTGATTTATCTCAAAGGCTTCCTGTTCTTATTGGGCGGGAGCTTGGCGTCGTTCTTGCTTTTGGTCGAGCACTTCAGTTTCAGAGCGGCAATTCTCTTGGGACTGGCGATCTGGTGTTCGGCCCGCTTTTATTACTTCGCCTTCTATGTCATCGAACATTATGTGGATGGCGAATATCACTTCGCTGGCCTGTGGTCGTTCCTCTGTTTCGTACTCACCCGATCACAAAAGCGGTCGGATGTGACGAACCAACAAGCCCAGTTCAATGATGAGAATGAAATCCGAAGCGTGAGCGAGGCCGAACGATTCACGGAACGTTGAATTCAAAGTCATCTCAAGCGCCCGCCCTCGCCCCCGCTCACGCTTCGGGTTACTTGGCTTAAACATCGAAACGTTCGACCGATTTATCTCATTTGATTTCAATAAAGACTGTCCATGAACGCTCTCTCCGAACTGCGTTACCGGTTTGAAAAAGTCCTTTCTGAACTGACGCCCGATCCAACGCCGTTTGTGGCGATGGTCAAGCCGACTCAGGATGCGACCTTCGGAGACTTTCAGGCCAACTGCGCGATGCCATTGGCCAAGCAGCGCGGAACAAACCCGCGCACACTGGCAGCGGAAATTGTTGGCATGTTGGAAGCTGCCGATTTGTGTCAGCCGCTGGAAGTTGCCGGGCCGGGCTTCATCAACATTCGGCTGAAGGACGAATGGCTGATCGAGCGGATCAACGCCATCGTGCCGGATGCTCGATTAGGCATTGAGCCTGCGGCAAAGCCGAAGCGAGTGGTCATCGACTACTCCGCCCCCAACGTCGCGAAGCCGATGCATGTCGGACATCTGCGGAGCACCGTGCTCGGTAACGCGCTGTACCGAGTCTTCAAGTTCTGCGGTCATCACGTCATCGGTGATAATCACATCGGCGACTGGGGAACACAGTTTGGGATGATCTTGTTCGGCTACAAGAATTTTCTGGACCGCGCGGCCTTCGACAACAATCCTGTCAGTGAGTTGGCTCGACAGTACCGATTGGTCAGCCAGCTTTCTGGATATCGCGACGCAAAAGTCGAATTGCCGAAGGCGGAAGGCCGACTCACGGAACTCAGCGCGGAACTTACGTCCGCAGAAACTAACAAGCCCGCCAACGATAAGGCGGCCGAGAAAGTGATTAAGAAACTCCGTTCGGACGTCGGTGACGTGCGCGAACAGATCGCCGCGTTGCGGAAGTTGATTGAAGCGGTCGAAACTTCGCCGCCACTCAAGGCTCTTGCCGACGCTCATCCGCAAATCGCTGAACTGGCTCGGCGCGAGACAGCGAAGTTGCACGGTGGCGATGCAGAAAACAATCGGCTGTGGCATCAGTTCTTGCCGGAATGCCTGCAGGCGTTGCAGTGGCTTTACGACCGGCTCGACATTCACTTCGACATGTCGCTCGGCGAGAGTTTCTACAACCCGATGCTGGCAGACGTCGTCGAGGAGATGCAGGCAAAAGGACTGGCCGTCGAAAGCAACAATGCCATTTGCGTCTTCATTCCCGGCAATGCCGCACCGTTCCTGATTCGCAAAGGGGACGGGGCCTTTACCTATGCGACGACGGATCTCGCCACGATTCGTTACCGCGTGAATGAACTCAACGCCGACACGATGCTGTACGTTGTCGATTCTCGGCAGAGCGAACACCTTCGATTGCTGTTCGAGACCGCGCGATTGTGGGGCTACGTGGATCGCAAGTTCGTCCATGTCAACTTCGGCACGATCCTCGGCAAAGATAACAGGCCGTACAAGACGCGATCGGGCGATACAGTCGGGCTGGAAAGTCTGCTCGATGCCGGTGTCACGAAGGCTCGACAGATTGTCAATGAGAACGACGACCGGAAGAAGGACGACGCGGGCAACCCGACTCCGGAACTCGACGAGGCCACGCGAGCCGCCGTCGCCGAAACGGTCGGCATCGGAGCGATTAAGTACGCCGACCTACGGCACAATCGTGAGAGCGACTACGTCTACGACGAAGACAAAATGCTCGCGACGACCGGCGACACGGCGACCTACATGCAATACGCCTACGCGCGCGTCTGTGGCATCTTCCGCAAGGGTACGATCGACCGCGAGGAACTGCGTCGCGGAGCGGGACAAATCCGCTTCACGTATCCGTCCGAACGAGCACTCTCACTGCAACTGCTCCGCTTCAGTGAGGCTCTCGACGGAGTGCTCTCCGAGTGTCGTCCCAACATTCTGACCGACTACCTCTTCGCGACCGCCAACAGCTTCAGCACGTTCTATCAGGAATGCACTGTCCTCAAAGAACCGGATGAAGCGATCCGCACTAGCCGCCTGCTGCTGTGCGACCTCACGGCGCGAGTTCTCGCGACCGGGTTGGATTTACTCGGCATCAAGACGTGCGAGCAGATGTGACGCCGCGCAGCGTCAAATAAATTCGAGGCGGTTCGTCCATTGGCCGGGAGGTGTTGACAGCAAGACGCTGATGAGTTTTTTCAGCAAGGCTCCGACCGGTTCCTGCTGCCGCGGTACGACGATGATTCCAGCATGATCGCGGCCAGCGGAAAGGTACTCCTGATGCAGACGGCAAAAGTCTCCCACGTTAAACGTCACAAGAACTCGACCATTGCGGACGGCCAGTTCCAGCACTTCATCGTCGTCAAGGCTTTCGTTGTTCAATTCAACGATGGACGTGACATCAAGGCCGCGCGAACGCAATGCGTGAAGTAGAGCCCATCGCGAGACATCCTCGTCAAGCAATATCGGCGGTGCAGCAATCGTCATGGCGACCGGCTCCAGCCAGCTTTCAAGCGCTCGGCCTCGGACAACTCGGCGGCTAACTCTTGCTCAACTTCACTGCGATTGGCGTGGTAATACGCCAAGGCTGCGTAAATCTGGCCGACATCAATGTGCGGGTATTGAGCCGCAATCTGCTCGGCCGAGTCGCCGCTGCGATACATGGTCACGATCTGATTCACGGTCAAGCGTGTGCCGTCAATCCGGAGACGACCGCCGCAGACGTTTTCCGTGCGAACCAGCAACTGATCGAGTAGCACCGACATGGTAGACCCTTTTCAAACCAAAGACTGCCGAGCATTCTACACCCCATCCCTGACGACAGGACAACCTTGATGAATCTTCTATACTCCGCGCGGTTCCGAATGAGACGTTCCTCTGGAGTTAAGTTTCTGCGAATCTTCGCTTGTCGGCCAGGATGGCCGTGGGAGTTTTGGTGGCTACGCAAGGAGGCGGAGCATGTCTTGGTTGCGGATCGAATTGAC
>JANNDA010000023.1:0-12060 GCA_031387195.1 Planctomyces sp.
CCGCCAACTCGAACTACCGACACCTGCCGAAACCCTGCTTCGCTTGCTCCCGCGACCGCCAGACTGACGCCGAACAACTTGCCGACGACGCCCGATCGCTTGAAGCGTAGGATGGGGTGCGGAAAATGGGGTTAAACAATCCTGCGGCATTCATCGCGTTTCAGCCGTATGATAGGTGCTCAATCGGCGGAAGAAAGTTGACCGCTCCGTCAAGGCGTTCTGATTTGTCGCAGCCAGAACTGCGAAAAATCAGTTTTCGTGGACGGGGAGTCTTCCTATACTCCGCCGGTCGTTCGGTGCGACTTCCGGCCGACGCGAAGCAAAACGAACACTCTCGGCACCGTTTCCCGACCATAGGAGATCATCGAATCATGTCCGTCGCCACCATGCCTCCCTCGTCCTCGTGCTCCACACAATCCGGTCAGTCAAGCTGCGGCTCATCGGGTTCCTCCGCAGCATCATCCTGCTGCTCCGCTGAGACTTCTGCTGTTTCTTCATGCGTCATCATCACCGAGAAAGCTGCCGGTGAGATGAACCGCGTACTCAGCGACAAGAAGCTCCCGGCAGAGACCGTGCTGCGAGTCGGCATCGCCGGCGGGGGATGCAGCGGGTTCTCGTACAGCCTCGGCTTCGACGACAAAGTCGATGAGATGAACGACGTGATCACCACGCAACACGGCTTGCGAGTCGCCGTCGATCGCAAGAGCGCGATGTTCCTCGATGGAACAACCGTCGATTTCTACGACGGCATCGAACGCCGTGGCTTCACGTTCGACAACCCGAACGCGAAGAAGTCCTGCGGTTGCGGCACGAGCTTTTCGGTGTAATCTGGCCTCCGCCGGATCGATCGGGGGCGAACGAATTTCACATCAGCCGGCCAACTTTGGCCGGCTGAATCTTTTGCGAAGGACATTGTGATCATGAAACTGGCTGGGCGAAACGCGTTGGTGACAGGAGCCTCTTTGGGTATCGGGCGAGCGATCGCCATTAACCTCGCGAAGGAAGGGGCCAACGTGGCCATCAACTTCCGGTCGCATCGCGAGAACGCCGAAGAGGTCGCGGGTGAGATCGAAAAGCTCGGTTGCAAATGTCTCCTGTTGCAAGCGGATGTCTCTCAGCAAACGGCGGTCGAAGAAATGGTCGCCAAAACCGCGAGCACTTTCGGCAGCCTCGACCTGTTTGTTTCCAACGCCGCTTACAGCGATCGCCAGTTGATGGTCGAAGCGGACATGGAAGGTTTCCGGCGAACGATCGACGTTTCCATGTGGGGCGCGTTTTACGGAGTGCGCGCATCGGCTCAACAGATGTTGAAGCAAGGAACTCGCGGCTCGATCGTCGTGGTCAGCTCACCACATGCCGTCATCCCGATCCCGACGGCGATGGCTTACAACATGGCCAAAGCGGCGATCGATCACATGGCTCGCACGGCGGCGATTGAATTGGCCTCGAAGCGGATTCGAGTCAACATCGTCCACCCCGGCTGGATCGACACGCCGGGCGAACGAAAATTCTTCAGCGAAGATCAGATCAAAGTCGGCGGCGAAAGACTACCCTGGGGCCGCATGGGCCAACCGGACGAAGTCGCGAAGGCAATCACTTACGTGCTCAGCGATGACGCCGACTACATGACCGGCAGCACGCTGACAATTGATGGCGGGGTAAGCCTGCCTTGGTGGTCGAATCGTGCGGATGGCGAGATGTAGAACCGCTGGAAGGCAAGATTGGTCATTGGTTATCGGTCGTTTGTCATTGGTCATTTGGAAAACAAAGACTGCGGCTTCCTCATCTTCCAAATAACCAATGACCAATGACCGCTAACCAATGATCAATCTCTTCTTCTCCCCGGACGAAGCACGTTCCAGTCTGCGAATGCTGCGGCTGTGATCAACACGATCCCCAGCAGCACGATCCACGTCAGTGGTTGGTCCAGCGAAAAGCCCGCCGTGCCCGCATTGGGCATTTCTGGATCATGGCGTCCGGGACGGAGTCCAGTCAGCGAGGATTCTTCGGGGTCGAAGAAGGCGACGGCGAACTCTCCGATGAGACGCTCTCCATCGATGATTGAGTACACACCCGCGTCATCCAACGGTGGGATCTCGATGATGCTTGATCGCGCGAGCGGTCGCTCGGCTCCGTGATGTACGAGTTGCAGCGGGCGCGAGTTGGCTGATTCGTCATCGCTCGCAGTCGGCGGCATTGCCGAGCTTTCTTGAGACGTCGCGGTTGTGACCGGCGGAGTCACGGTATCCGCAATGCGAAAGCGAATCTCTTCGTTCAAGCGGTAATTCCAACGTCGCAGGCCCGGCAGGTTGTCGCGGCGGAGTTCGATGAGATTGCTCAACAGAATCGGCCAATCGGGGCTGTCACCGAGGTTCGAGCGGGCGAAGTCGATGTTGAGCAGATAGGCGGTCGTTCGAGTTCCCGTCAGCCGCGACAAGAGCGGCATGCTTCCGGTCGTGATGATCGGCGACACTTCGAGCTTCACCGGCTGCACGCCGCCCCAGACAACGCCGCCGAGCGTCAGGCCGTCGAGCAAAGGGTTTTGTTTTTCGAGCACGTAAGGTCCGACCAAATCCAAGGCCGCTTTGCGAGCCTCTTCCGACGGATCAAGCGGCCCGATTCCCAGCCACCACAGTTCTCGTTGCGACGGCGGCAGCGGCTCCGACGGCCCGAGAATCAACTCGGCGTCATTGCTGTCCGTCAGACTGACATCCGGCAAAGTCTTGAGCACGCGCCGCACTGCTTGCTCGGCGGCTGACTCTTTCGGAAGCGCGACCGCCACGTGCAGCAAACGAACTTTCGGCTCGATCAATTCCACGCGGTTGTCGAGCGACAGTCCGTCGCCGATCGACTCCGATTCCACCGTCAGCCGACCGAGCCCGCCTGGAACTTCAATCTCCAGCGGCACCGAGGCTCCGGCCTCGAGCGGCACTTCGTTCTGGAAGATTTTTTTTCGTGTCGAGGGTTCAGGCGTTGGTAGAGCACCGTCAGAGGTTGTCGTCGGTTTCGCATCGTCCACTGCACCGAGCAGACCGGCAATCCGTACGTTTGCCGGTCGTTTCCCGTGATTCGTCAACCGCACGAAGACGCGCCCTTTCGCGGTCTGTGAATCAAAGTCCCAGCGAGCGGCGGAGATCGAAACATTCTCCAACGCGCGGCCGACCGAGATGATCTCCATTGTTTTCGGGACTGCGACCTCCTTCCCCGGAACGGCATCCGTCAGAAACAACAACTCGCCGGTTCCCTCGGCCAATTGCGCGGCGAGATCCCATGTCGGTAGAAAGTCATGTTTCGGCAGCGCCGGTTTCCAGTCGGCTAATTTTTGTTTCGCGTCGTCCCACGAAACCGCCGGGCCGGCCAGCATTTCCGGTCGCCGGCCTGTGCGGAGCAACGTGACAACACTTCCTCGCGGCAATTGTGAGATGCGGCGTTCCAGTTCCTCGACCGCGACATCACGAAACGGTTTTTCTCCGGGCGGTCGCGCGGCCATCGAGGCGGAGTTGTCCAAGACCGCCACCAAATGCACGACTTTGCCAAGCTGTCCCCAGCGAGGATCGGCCAGTACCAGCGACAAGAGCAACGCGGCCAACAACTCGCAGATCAATGAGACTGTGATCGGCAATCGTTCGCGCGTGCGACCGGCGGTGGTCGTGTGAGTCTCGACACTCCATAGATGCAATCCGGCGACGAGCAACGTCGGATATCGCCGGTGATACAAGTGGATCACCACGATGACCGGCAACGCAATCAGGCCCAACAGGCCCCAGGGATTTGCGAAATACACGACGCAAGTGCCTCACTAACCCGAAGCGTGAGCGAGGGCAAACGCTTCAAATGATTGCTGATTCGGCGCGGCTGGCAGCGCCCGCCCTCGCTTACGCTTCGGGTTATTTAGAGGCAGGCTCACGCTTCAGGGTGAGTGTGGCGAGGTCAATCGAGATCAGCAACCGGCGACTCGTGAGCCGGATCGGCCGACTTGTGTGGCGTCCATCCGGTTGTGGTCGCGGTGGGCTGCGGAGTGAGATCGCTCACAGAGAAATACGGATTTGAACTGGGCCCCGGCCCGCGATTGAAACGCCAGAGTCGATGCGGTTGTGCTTCATGAGTCATGGCGCAACCCGTCGAAATCGCGCTGGTGACGACTCCCACCATTATCCATTTGAAGCATCGCATCCCTGCATCCTCCGTCTCAGACCCAACGGACATCCGTGTCCAATAAGGGGCGGGACCATAGGCCGTTGAGGCAAACCAGACAAGACGAGGTTGTCGATGGCGGCAGTGCGCCCAGCGGAAGCTTCAAGCGACGGCAAGTTCAAAGCGTTTGGGTGCTCCCGCCCTCGCTGACGCTTCGGGTTACTGGGAGCGAGACATCGCTTGACCCGTTGCGCGGATTGGCCTGTAATCCCGCCCGCTGGAAATCGACGGAACGGATCTCTGTCGGGCCTGCGCGGGGAATGGATTCGCCGTGACCACCTTTGACCGCTATTTGCTGCGCCGCTTTTGGCATGTGTTCGGCATTGGCTATTTTGCCACGGTCGGTTTGTACGTCATCTTCGATGGTTTCACGAACGTCGATGCTTTCCAAGATCGTGCCAAAGCGGGAACCAGCGCACTGGTCGTGCTCGGCAGCATGGCGAAGCATTACGCCTGTCAATCAACGCTGCTGTTCGACATGGTCGGCCCGTTTCTGACCGTGATCTCGACGATGGTGGTCTTCGCCTTGTTGCAGAAGCATCGTGAGATTCACCCGATTCTGTCCGCAGGCGTCCCGACGTTTCGGCTGATTGTTCCGATGCTCGTCGGCACGTTGATCGTCAATGGATTACTGATCGTGAATCAGGAATTCGTCTTTCCGGCGCTGTCGGCGGAACTGCTCAAGCCGATGGGGACGAACAGCTCAGACGGGCAGCCGGTGAAGACACAGCGAGACTTTTCGTCGCATATCGAGATCGCCGCTCAGCAACTGTTTCTGGCCGATCACCGTTTGCAGAACGCCGAGTTTCTATTGCCCGCACCGGAGTTGGTTTCGGAGATCACCACGCTCAAGGCCAGCGAGGCAGTCTATCGACGCAAGAGCAAGCAGCTTCCGGCTGGCTGGTTGTTGAAACACGCAAAGCCCCAGTTCGATGACCTGCGACTGACCCCAGCCGGGGCCAAAGTGATCCTCCCGTTGAATCACGAGGACGAGGTCTTTGTGAAGAGCGATGTCGGTTGCGAACTCTTGCTCGAGGGTTCGATGGCGGCCAGTTCCTACCGCTACCAATCGACGATCGATCTCGTGGAGCGATTACGAAATCCGTCCATGAGCGTGATGACCACGCGGTCTCAAACGTTGCATCTCCACGAGCGATTGACGAGGACGTTGGCCAATTTGTTGGCCGTTTGTTTGACCGTCCCGTTGGTGCTGCGCAAGGAGAGTTTTTCGCTGATCACCAACATGGCCATCTGCTGTTTGGTCATGGTCCTGATAATCGCGGTGCGAGAAGGGACGGTTTACTTCGGTCGCATGAATTGGATTCAGCAGGATCTCGCGGTGTGGTTGCCGATCATCCTGTGTGGAGGACTCATCGCCTGGTTTTCCGATCGAGTGCAAACATGACGGGGTGGGGAATGCGATCGTTTCATGAATTGATTTCGACTCTTTCCAGTAACCCGAAGCGTGAGCGAGGGCGGACGCTTCACGAGCCTACGAATGGAGAACGTTTTGGAGCGTTCGCCCTCGCTGACGCTGCGGGTTATTGGGCTGTGCGACGACGACGGAGCGTCATTGCCGCCGTGCTCCTGGGCTTTTTCGCGATGACTGCGGTTCGTGGCTCAGAACCGTCGAACTCACTGATCGACGACGAGTCCGTCGTGGCGGCGGTTGAATCGATTCGCGTCGCAGACCTGAAGACTCATGTGGGCACATTGGCCAGCGACGCCTTGCAAGGACGCGAGGCCGGAACCACCAGCGGCCATGCGGCGAGCGCGTATCTCGTGCAGGAACTGCGAAAACGCCGCGTGATTCCCGCTGCTGCCGAGAGTCAATTTTTCCAAGAGTTCAACGGCTCGATGCGCAACGTACTTTCCTGCGTGAAGGGCCGAGATCCGCGTGTGGCTGATGACGTGGTCATTGTCTGCGCTCATTACGATCACGTCGGTTTTGGCACGCCGAAAAACAGTCGCGGCCCGATCGGCTACATTCACAACGGAGCCGACGACAACGCCAGTGGCACTGCCGCATTGTTGGAGGTCATTGAGGCAATGCAATCGTTGCCTCAGCCACCTCGCCGAACGGTGCTGTTCGCATTTTGGGATGGCGAGGAAAAAGGCTTGCTCGGCTCAAAGCACTGGGTCTCCTCCCCAACGGTTCCCCTGTCGCGAATCAAGCTGGTGATCAACGCCGACATGGTCGGACGATTGCGGCCCGAGGGAGTGGAAGTCACGGGCTCGCGTGCAGCACGTGGACTTCGGAGATTTGTGGCTGAGGCGAATTCGTTTGTCGCTTTTGGAAACGGTCGATCGGCACCGGTCATTCCGGCGCGAGCCGATTCCGAAACCGACACTTCGATCATCAAAGGAGCCTCGGCGACACGCGTTGGCGCGACCGAAATGAGCCTCGCACCGAAAGCACCGCTCGACTTTGCTTGGCAAATCCGCGCGGATAGCGACCATCACCCGTTTATCGCCGCGAACGTTCCCGCGTTGATGCTACACACTGGCAAGCACGACGATTATCACCGTCCCAGCGACGACGCTGACAAACTCAACTACGAAGGGATTCAGCGTGTCTCGCGGTTGATGCTGTTGCTCGCTCTTCAAGCCGCCGAAGCGGATGACTTACCGCCGTTTCGTCAGGAAGCTCGTCTGGAAACCGAAGTTTTACAAAAGCAAATCGAGCAACCACTCGCCGCACCTCCGAGTCGTTTGGGGATTGGCTGGAAGATCGATCTCGCAAAACAGCGGATCGTCGAAGTGATCGAGGTTGTTCCGCAATCTCCCGCTGATGAGGCGGGCCTGAAAGTGGGGGATCGTGTGCTGAGATTTGGCGGTCAAGCCGTGAGTGACTTCGAGGACTTCCGCACGCTGGTCATGTCCGCTCCGGCATCGGCGACGGCCGTCGTTCAACGTTTGGGCGAAGCTGGGCCGCGCGAACTCACGGTCAAATTGGCTGGCGAGCCGACTCGATTGGGGATTCTTTGGCGAACTGATGATGCCGAACCAGGCGGCATGATTCTGACTCAAGTGTTGCACCGCTCCCCCGCTGACCTTGCTGGACTCAAGCCGCTCGACCGCATCCTGCGAATTGGCGGTCAGCCGATGACGACCAGCGAGGCATTCCGCCAACTGGCCCAATCGCTCCCCAGCCCGATCTCCTTGACCTACGAGCGTTTGGGGGTGATTGAGGCGACCGTGATTGATGTCGTCCCGGCTCCGTAGCAGGGATCACAGCGGATCGCACGCTAATCCGAAGCGCCAGTGAGAGCGTCGTCACAATTCGCCCTCGCTGACGCTTCGGGTTAGTGTGCGGCAGCACTAATTCTTGCCGAATTCTCGCCACAGTCGCGAGTTGTGGTCTTCTCAATCGGCCAAAGTCCGATATCCTTTGGCCCGATTCGGACGGCTGGCAACGGTCGCCCGAATTCTTTTTTCGAGCCGCGAATCCCCGAAAATCCCCTGCCGACCGCACAAAAGTGGTCCTGATTCCCACCAACGTTTCCGGTCGCGAAAGCCGCACCGGCTCTGCTTTTTGCAGAATCTCGAATACTCAGGTAACTGAGTTTTTTAGTTTGACCCTTTCCACGGTTCTCGGTCAGATGGTTGCCGCATGACGCAACTTGGCCGCTGGCCCAGTTTTGTTTCACCTCAATTTGACACAGTGATTGGAGACTTATCGGATGTCTGTCGAGACTCTCGCGGAACCGGAATTGACCATCGTCAAGCTGCTGCCAGGCAGTCTGCCCGCCTACACGTACATTCCGGGCTCATCGACCCCGCACCCTATCCGCCATGCGCAAGGGCACAGCTACGGACGCAAAAACCGCTCCGTGAAGCCGCTGGCTCCGGAAACTTGGCAGGAAAACCGCAGCTACCTGCTGGCGATCGACTTGTTCAATCACGGCTATTACTGGGAGGCTCACGAAGAGTGGGACCGGCTCCTACGGGCGTCTGGCAATGAGTCGGTCGTTGGCCGATTCCTCAAGGGGCTCGTCAAAATGGCGGCCGCTGGCGTGAAGGTCCGCGAACACAGCATTCACGGCGTCCGTCGCCATGCAGCCTCAGCCGGTGAGGTCTTCGCCGATGTGGCCGCCGAATCCGAAGACGAACGATACTGCGGACTCGAACTAACGCACTTGCAATTTGCTGCCGACCGAGCCGCACAACTGGGCTACAAAGAAAAGCACGCGGTTGGCAAACCCGTGCGAGTCTTCCCGTTCTCGCTCGAACCATTTCCGCTGCCGTTTGCCTAAACGTAGCACAGGCGGCTCGCCTGTGACTCACGAACGATGTGGGATGAAGTTCAATTCAGCGTGCGCCCGCTGACACTTTGTCCCACATCTTTTTGTTGGCATTCATGCCACAGGCGAGCGCTCGCTCGGACCTATTTCATCACCAGCTTTCTGACTCGATAGTTCTCGCTGTCGCCGACATAAACGTTCCCGGCAGAGTCAGTGCAGACGCCATGCGGACGAGCGAGTCCGCAGCTCTTCGGATCGCCATCCGGGCCATCATGCTTCTTGCCGTCACCGACGACGGTCTCAATCAGCCCCGTCTTTTGGCGGATCACACGCACGGTGTGACTTTCGGTGTCGGCCAAAAAGATGTCCCCTTGAGGAGAGACTGCGACACCCTTTGGTCCCGCTAAATTCGCTTGAACAGCCGGCCCACCATCGCCGAGATATCCCTGCTTGCCGATGCCGGCCAGATGCACAAACTGTTGCTTCGCCAGATCGAGCCGGAACACCGTGTTTCCTTCGCGCAACGCGAGGATCAAATCTCCGTTCGCCGCGAAATCGAGTGCTCGCGGTCCCGCGACCGCAGCATTCAAGTAACTCGAACCATTCTTGGGAACCAACTTCTCTCCGGTGCCGGTTAACGTGGAGATGATCCCCGATTTCAAATCGACACGGCGCACTCGCTGATTGCCAATATCGCAGACGAAGAGAGAACCTTTGCCATCCAGCGCGATCGAATGCGGCTGCCGAAACAGCGCCTCGCGAGCCGCTCCCCCATCGCCACTGAAGCCCGCTTTACCCGTTCCGGCGACCGTTGAAATAACGCCGCTCGTTTTATCGACTTTGCGAACGAGATGATTTTGCATCTCCACAAAATACATCGAACCTTCTGTGTCGAAGCGGATTTCATACGGCTCATTGAGCAACGCCTTCGTCGCCAGTCCACCGTCTCCTGCATAACCCTTTTGCCCAGATCCGGCCACCGTCGAGATTCGACCTGAGGCATCAATTCGCCGAATGACATGAAATGCGATATCGCAGAAGTACAACGCCTCATCCGGCCCAACGACCAAACCATACGGCTCGCTCGCGCCCGCATCTCGCGCTGCTCCGCCGTCGCCCGAATACTCCTTCTTCCCGGTCCCAGCGATCGTCACCACTTCGTTTGCCGACAATTCACCGGCAAGTGCGATGCACAGCACACTAACCCGAAGCGTAAGCGAGGGCGAGCGCTTCAAAAAGCTCCGAAGACAATGTCCCAAGAGGCGTCGGAGTCTCATGAAGCGTCCGCCCTCGCTCACGCTTTGGGTTACTTTCCCAATGACCAATGACCAACGACTAATAGCCAACGACCAATTCTTCTTCTGCTCCCTCATAGCTGCTCCCAATTCGTCCCTTTGTGCCCAAACTTCATCGCTCCCGCATGAAACATCTCGGTCAAGATCTCCGCTGACTCCAGCAACCGAGGGCCAGGCCGATTGAAAAACTGATGGCCGTCGGTGACGAAGACTTTCCCGCTGCGAACGGCGGATAGTTGTTGCCAACGTGGATCATTTGTCAGCACGATGGACTCGGCACGAGTTCGTGCGATGTTCCAGCCACACGGCATCAGCACGATCACCTCCGGATTGGCGTCGAGCAGTTGTTGCCAGTCAAACCAGGGTGAATGCTGACCGGCCTCCGCACCGATGTTCTTGCCGCCAGCGATCTCGACGAGATCCGGAACCCAGTTCCCAGCAACCATCAAGGGTTCCATCCATTCGAGGCAGACAACGCTGGGGCGACGGCGTTGCTGTGACGCGTTATGTCGCAGGCTCTCGAATCGCGATCGCAATGCAATCGCCACTTCATGACCGTGCTCCATGATTTGCAACGCGATCGCCACCGTATGAATGTCGGAGTAGAGGTGTTCCAGCCGCTGCGGTTGGAGGTCGATCAAACTCGGACCCGATTCACCATCTCGCGACAGTGCCGCTTCAATATCTCCCGGCGTGACTGCACAGACATTGCATTGCGTCTGTGTGATGACAACGCTGGGATGCAATGCACGCAGGCGATCGGCATCGACTTCAAAAATGGAAGCTCCGTCACGAACACATTCCTTGACCTGTCGGTCAATCTCAACGCCTGATCGCGAGATGTCGATCCGCGGTCGGCAGCACACTGGCAGGCGTTCGACTTCGCTTGGGAAGTCGCATTCGTGAGAGCGGCCCACCAGGCAATCGGTCATACCGAGTGCCGCCACGATCTCAGTGGCGCTGGGGAGCAATGAAACAACTCGAAGCGGGTTCGTCATGATGCGACTCTTGAGACACTAGCCCGACACGCAAGCGAGGGAAATAGACATCGTCCCTTGCTGGCGCGTCGAGCTAGTGTGGATCGGTGGCACGTCCTGATTCAAACGGCGAGGCGGGCAGAATATAGTCCGCCATGTCCGAAAGGGAGCGTCCTACGAAATGGAGTTGAGTTGTGCAGAGCCGTTTGACCGAATCGCAGCGAACCGCCGTTGAGCATTTTGAAGGGCCGTTGCTGGTTTTGGCTGGGCCGGGGTCGGGGAAGACGCGAGTCATCACGCAGCGCATCGCGCGGCTTATTGAGCGCGGCGTGTCACCGCGAAACATTCTCGGTCTGACCTTCACAAATAAAGCGGCGGAGGAAATGGCCCATCGCGTCGAGTCGCTCGTTCCTGGCTCGCGAGTTTGGGTCAGCACGTTTCACCGGTTTTGTGCGCGGCTGCTGCGTGAATATGCCGAGCAGGTCGGCCTGCAATCGAATTTCTCGATCTTTGACACGGACGATCAACGTGGCCTGATCAAGCGAGTGCTCAGCGGTCTGAATCTCGATTCCGCACAGTACGCGCCCGCTCGGATCGGTGCGGCGATCAGCCGCATGAAGAATGATCTCGTGACGCTCGATCAAGTCGCGCAATCGCGGCACGAAGCGACGCTTGATTTTCAATCAGTCGTCGTCGCGAGGGTGCTCCCCGAATACCAGAAGCTGCTCCGCGAATCGAATGCCGTCGATTTCGACGACCTGATGCTGCACGTCGTGTCATTGCTGCGAACCAACCCGGACCTGCGCAGCGAACTCGATCATCAATACCGCTTCATCCTGGTCGATGAGTACCAAGACACGAATCTCGCGCAGTACGAACTGATTCGTGGACTCGCCCATGACGTCCCGAACCTCTGTGCGACGGGCGATCCTGACCAGTCGATTTACGGTTGGCGTGGGGCTCGCATCGACAACATCTTGCGGTTTGAGTCGGACTATCCAGACGCCGAAGTCGTGCGACTGGAAGATAACTTCCGTAGCACGAAGTCGATCTTGCGAGCGGCTGACTCGTTGATCGAACACAACATTCACCGCAAAGCAAAACGGCTCCGCACGCACAACGAAGCGGGTGACGACATCAAATTGCATCGCTACTGGAACGGCCAACAAGAGGCGGATCAACTCGCTTCTCAGATCAAAGCCGATGTCGAGTCTGGCGTCTGGAGTTGGTCCGACATCGCCATTTTCTACCGCGTTAATTGGATGTCGCGCGAAGTGGAAATGGCACTCAGCCGCCATCAGATCCCGTATCAAGTCGCTGCCGGCTTGGCGTTCTATGACCGAGCCGAAG
>JANNDA010000031.1:0-1764 GCA_031387195.1 Planctomyces sp.
GAGGCATATCGCTTGTTGAAAGACGAGACATCGACCGGCGGGACTTTTTGGCGCGGGATCGTTCATGCGGGCGAGTCGGCTTCGCGCCGCAAGATGCTCGAACTGAATGAACGAGATTTGGAACAGCGGCAGAAGTCGGCACGACGTCAGAAGAATTTTGTGGCGTCCGCCGAACGGGCCGTGACGAACGAGTCACGCTCGCTGGCGTTGATTGCTGAGCTGCGAACGAACACGCGCGAAATGCCGTCGTCACAAGCGGCGGTGACGCTGGCTCAATTGGCCGCCGATCTGCAACGACACGGACAGGCCGACTCCGCCGAGGCGACGTTGATTGAACTCGTCGATCGTTACGGCGATGAGCCGGCCGCTCAATCGGCGATGGCCGAACTGATTCGCTCGTGGTGCAGTGCGGAGATGTCGTGGCGACGGTTGAAGAAGACGGAGGTTGTGCAATCGACAACTAAGATAGCAACAGGAACAGCGACCGATCCGTTTGCGAATCCGGCACGTTCAGCCTCGACGGTTCGTCCCGCTCCGAAGAATCAATCGGATCTGTTGAAGGCTAGTACGACCGAAAGCGCGATCCCGAAAAATGAAGCTCCGTTGTCCGCGAGTTCAACCACGGAAACGAACCGCGGTCCGTTGAAAGTCGGCAGCGAAACAACATGGGATCGCGGACAGCTTGATCATTGGCAACAGCAGGGACTGAAACTGGCGAAGAGGTTGCGTGAACGATCGCCTGAGTTGGCCGATCAACCGAGCGTGCAGTTTCCGTTAGCCGCGATGCTTCGTCAGCGCGGCTCGCCCGATTTGGCGGCTGGGATTTATCGTCGCTTTGAACAAAGCCTCGCGGCGACTCCGTGGCGGCGAGTCGCTCGGCGCGAACTCTGGTTGCAACAGCCGATCGGCGAACAACCGGACGACTGGTTCCGCTCGTTGCCGACTCGCTCGAAGCCGCACTTGGACGGCGATCTGTCCGACGATTGTTGGCAGAACGTGAAGCACCTGGATCTCCACGACGCCGATGCCGATTCGCAACAGCAGATTGAACGGGCGCTGGCGGAGGACGAGTCTGATTTGGAAGTGACCGGGCCGAAGAAGTCGCGTGTGGTACTCACCGGCGGCAACGATTCAGCGCCGCAGAAGGCGTTCGCGATGATCGCGCACGACGAGCGATACTTTTACTTCGCGGCCTCGCTGCCACGACATCCTGACTTGCCGGACGCAGAGCCGGTTCGCGATGGCCGGACTCACGACGCTGATCTTTCTGGCTTTGATCGAGTGAGTCTGTTCGTGGACATCGACCGCGATTACTCGGTCAGTGACCTCTTCGAGATCGATCAACGCGGCTGCACACGCGAGTCGTGCGGTGGGGATCATCGCTGGAACCCGAAGTGGTACGTCGTCACGACGACCGACTCGGATCACTGGACGCTCGAAGCGGCGATCCCGTTGAGTGAGATCGCACCGCCAGAACTCCGTCGCGGTGCGACCTGGACGATCGGCATCGTCCGCACGCTCCCGACGATCGCCGAGTCCGGTTGGCCGATGCTCGGCAATCAATCGACAGAACCCGTCTGGCGCGGGCTGATGAAGCTGGAGTAGTTGTACGTAGCCGTCATCGCTCCGCGTGACGAGCCGGTTGCTTCAACGAGCGTTGGTAACCGTTCGGCTCGTCACGCGTAGAGTCGAGAGGTGGCGCGGTGTGTGCCGTTTCCACCTCCCGCTCATCGAACCGGACGGGCGGATTTCCCGCATCCGGCT
>JANNDA010000066.1:0-4279 GCA_031387195.1 Planctomyces sp.
GGGCCGAGTGCCTGATCCTCCAGCGTCTTCGCGCGGCCGTCCCAGAATTGCAGCGCGCCGTACGCCGTGTTGATGACCGTTGGGGCCGAGCGGCCTCCCTTCTTGCCTTCGACTCCGGTGGCGAAGCGGTCGCCATTGGAATAGCCCTTGGCCGAATCGTGACAACTCGCACAGCTCACCTTGTTGTCAGCCGAGAGTCGGCCGTCAAAGTAAAGCTGTTTGCCGAGGGCAATTTTCTCAGCCGTCATCGGGTTGTCGCTCGGTATGGGGACGGACGGCAGTCCGAGCGGAGATTTCGTCGGCGGATCAGCCGAGATCACGACACTCGCGAGCAGGGTCGGCACGGCCCACCCCAAAGTACGAAAACATCGAGGCAGGCAATTCATGGTGAGGTTCCATCAGCGGTGATAGGGGACCGGTGACATTAACCCGCGCCACCACGTTTGCAAGCTCTGTGAGTTCGACGGCGTGGCGACTTGGCCGCTATCGTAGTGCAAGCTTCTAGCTTGCGACTTCCTGGACGAATCGCCCTGGTTGAAGAGTTGGAGGCGAGTCACACAAAAGTAATTACGAGACTTCAGACACAATCGTTGCAAGCTGGAAGCATGCACTACGAATGAGAATGGAACCAACCGTGAGTCACGACGTCTACGAAAACCCGCTCACAAAGCGATACGCCTCGAAGCCGATGGCGGAGTTGTGGTCCGAACAACGCAAGCATTCCACCTGGCGGCGACTATGGGTTGCGCTGGCCGAAGCTGAGCGAGAACTCGGCATCGAGATTTCCGAATCGCAGATCTCCGATTTGAGATCCGCGACCGATGACATCGACTTTACGCTCGCCGCGAAGTACGAGAAAGAACTGCGGCACGACGTGATGGCTCACGTCCACACCTACGGCGACCGCTGCCCATCGGCTCGTGGGATCATTCATCTTGGCGCAACGAGTTGCTACGTCACGGACAATACCGACCTAATTTTAATGCGTGAGGCACTTCAACTGGTGCAAGCGAAGCTCGTAGCGGTCATCGACGAGCTGGCAAAATTCGCCGCCAAATATCGTGATCTGCCGTGTCTCGGCTTTACTCACTTGCAGCCGGCCCAACCGACGACAGTCGGTAAACGAGCGACGTTGTGGTGCTACGACCTCGTGCTCGACTTGGCCGAAATCGAACATCGGCTCGCCGCGCTGAAGTGCCGAGGCGTGAAAGGCACAACAGGCACGCAGGCGTCATTCATGACATTGTTCAAGGGCGACCATGCCAAAATCGAAGAGCTTGATCGCCGCGTCTCGCAGAAGATGGGGTTTGTGTCGGCGTACGCGGTCACCGGCCAGACATATTCGCGCAAAGTTGACGCACAAGTGCTTGATGTGCTGAGTGGTATTGCTCAGTCCGCACACAAAGCGGGGACGGATTTACGAATCCTGCAAAGCCGCAAGGAGCTCGAAGAGCCGTTCGAGAAGCAGCAGATCGGCTCGTCGGCGATGGCCTACAAGAGGAATCCGATGCGTTCCGAGCGGATGTGCTCGTTGGCTCGATTCGCGATGAATCTGCCGGCGAATCTCGCTCAAACTGTCGCGACGCAGTGGCTGGAGCGAACATTGGACGACAGTGCGAATCGTCGTTTGGTTCTGCCTCAAGCATTTCTGGCAATTGACGCGGTTCTCATTCTGTATCGCAACATTGTCGATGGCATGGTCGTTTACCCGAAAGTGATCGCGAAATACCTCGACGAAGAACTCCCCTTCATGGCTACCGAAGAGATCCTCATGGCCGGCGTGCAGGCGGGGGGCGACCGTCAGCATCTCCACGAACAAATTCGCATTCACAGTCAGGCGGCTGCCCAGCAGGTCAAAGAACACGGTCGCCAGAACGACTTGCTCGATCGCCTCCGCAGTGATTCAGTGTTCACTGCTGTCGATCTCAACCAAGCGCTCGACACTCGACGCTTCGTTGGTCGGGCTCCGGAACAAGTTGACGAGTTCATCGCGAACGTCATTGAGCCAATTCGGACGCGATTCACGGAATGCTTGGATCAACAGTCCGAGCAATTGCAAGTTTGAAGCGACAGCCGGATTGGCACCCGAATCACTGGAGCTTTCCTCGTCCCGCAATTGGCCAGATTACTTCTAAACGATCTCCACGAAAGCCGTAAAAGTGATCATGCAGCGGCGTCGTAAAGTCAGCGTAGCCCACGGTTAATTCCACCTTGTCGCCGATTTTTAGGTTCTGCGACAAGGGGCCGAGTGTTAGCTCGCAATGTTCGGCACTCAGGCGTTTGATTTGTGCGTCTGGCCAATTTTTGACAATTGGAGGTTGGGTATCCGGGTTCAAAGTTTTCCGGCCGCTGTCGAGAACCGCGCGATCGAGCGTTGGTCGGCTGACGACCGTCGCCAAGACGGTGAGGGCTGAATCAAGCCCGGTCACGTGACACTGCTGTTGGTAAAATGGATCTGCGAAAATTCCGCCGCCTGCTTGCAGCTCCGTGATGCCTTCACACTTGGCTGAAATCAGGTAAGAGCCTGTCCCGCCGGCACTAACGATGTCGCACCGCAAGCCGTCTCGTCGAAGTTTGTCGGCGCATTCAACAAGCACCGATAACGCGTCGAGGATCTTGTGCCGCTTCTCCGACGGGTCGTCGATTCGGAGCAAGTGCCCCTCGTACCCCATGATGCCGACAAACTCGACCCCCTTCAGTCGAGAAACCGCAGCCGCGAGATCAAAAGTGTCTCGACCTGGGCGACTGCCAACGCGATCAAGTCCGATGTTGACCTCGATGACGACTCGACAGTTGACCCCGTTTCGAACGCAAATCGCCGCCAGTGGCTCAACTTGTGCAAAATGATCGCAGGCAACAATCGGATCGGCTGACCGGCAAAGTGCTGCCAGCCGCTCCCACTTCGGCAGCCCGACAATCATGTTGGCAATCAGGATGTCCCGCACTCCCGATGCTGCCAGAACCTCCGCCTCTGAAACCTTTGCGCAAGTAACACCGATGGCACCGCACGCTATTTGCTTGAGAGCGATCGCGGGGGTCTTGTGGCACTTGGCGTGCGGTCGCCAACTAATGCCGTGGCTTCGAATCGCATCAGACATTCGACGGATGTTAGACTCCATCGAGTCAAGGTCGATGCACAATGCGGGGGTGTCGAGTTTACATTTGGACTGACCGATGGAACCTACTGTCACGGCATGGCTTCCGAAAAAGAGATCAAGTGGTAGAGTCAAGTGACCGAAACACATTTCGGTGACGGGATCGTAACGATTGGTCGATCCACAAAAAAAGTAGAACGGGTTGATTGACACTCAATTTCGCCCGGCTATCATTCCCCTCCCCGCCACGGACGCAGCAGTGCGAACGAGACGGTTGATCTTTGAAAACTTGGTTGGTGGCTTAAAAATAGAGTAAGCAAAAAGCAAAGCAAAAATGCATCACAAGCGACGATGCATATTGGAGAAAACTTTCTGTTGATCTAGGGTGGCTGCTTTGGCGGTCATTTAAGGAAATTACACGAAGGGTTTGATCCTGGCTCAGAATGAACGTTGGCGGCGTGGATTAGGCATGCAAGTCGAGCGCGAACTGTAGTAATACGGGGAGAGCGGCAGACGGGGTAGGAAAGATTGGTGACGTACCCTCAGGACGGGGATAGCCACGGGAAACTGTGGGTAATACCCGATAACTTCCCGAGTTTGAATACTTGGGCACAAAGGTGTGATTCCGCCAGAGGAGCGGCCAATTTGACATCAGCTAGTTGGTGAGGTAATGGCTCACCAAGGCTACGACGTCTAGGGGGTGTGAGAGCATGGCCCCCACCACTGGGACTGAGATACTGCCCAGACACCTACGGGTGGCTGCAGTCGAGAATCTTCGGCAATGGGCGAAAGCCTGACCGAGCGACGCCGCGTGCGGGATGAAGGTCTTCGGATTGTAAACCGCTGTCAGAGGGGATGAAGTCATAGAGGGTACTCCCTTTATGTTGACAGAGCCTCAGAGGAAGCACGGGCTAAGTATGTGCCAGCAGCCGCGGTAATACATACTGTGCGAACGTTATTCGGATTCACTGGGCTTAAAGGGTGCGTAGGCGGCTTGTTAAGTAGGGTGTGAAAGCCCCCGGCTCAACCGGGGAACTGCATTCTAAACTGGCTAGCTAGAGTGAGATAGGGGTGTGTGGAACTGCCAGTGGAGCGGTGAAATGTGTTGATATTGGCAGGAACGCCGGTGGCGAAAGCGACACACTGGGTCTCAACTGACGCTGAGGCACGAAAGCCAGGGGAGC
>JANNDA010000078.1:0-3597 GCA_031387195.1 Planctomyces sp.
CGCAGGTAACTTTGTGCCGGGTGTCGAGCGAGCCGAGCTTTGATTGCGGCGGGTGTGTGGCCGTCCTGAAGGTCCGCTGCGTCGGGCGGGCGGTTGCTCAGCATGAAGTCACCTTTTCGATGTGTTGGTTACGTCTCGGCTTCGCAAGCATCATGCCTTCGTAGCCAATCTCGCCAGAGATTGGGAAGTCGTGACAGGTCGCCCAATTCTCTGGCGAGATTGGCTACGGCACGCTGCCGCACGACCGGACCCATGCGGATTCGCTCAGAGTGTTTCGTTTCGCACACCGCGCGCATTTCGCTAAGTCCGCGCGGGCCTCAACGCACGCGGCTACGCGAGGACCAGCGCTGCCAGTCGCCTTGGCACATGATCTGCTTTCTGTGTGATCGCACTAAGCAACCCGTTCTGAAACGCGAGGAAACCATGAGCCGAAGTCTTTCGGTGTTGCGGCCAGACAATGAGGAAACATTCCCGCGCCGCACCTGGTTGTCGCGGATGTCCTCAGCCGTGATGGCCTTAGGGTTGACGCTTGGCTACGGCATGTTCGGCACGGTGATTGGCTGGTTCTTGTATCCGGCCAAAGCCTCGTCGCGGACGTGGCAGTTTTTGGCTGACCTTGGCAGCTTCGCGATCGGTGAGTCGGTGACTTACGAGGCTCCGGCGGGGCAGAAGATCGTGGTGACTCGGTTGGCGGACAAAGGGACGCCCGAAGACTTCATCGCGTTGTCGAGCGTTTGTCCGCACCTCGGCTGTCAGGTGCATTGGGAGTCCCACAACGATCGCTTCTTTTGCCCGTGTCACAACGGCGCGTTCGACAAGGCCGGTCAGCCCGTCTCGGGGCCGCCGAAGGATTCGAACAAACCGCTGCCGCGCTATCCACTGAAGGTTGAAAACGGCTTGTTGTTCATCGAAGTGCCGACGGAGGCCCTGGTATGAACACCGTCAAACGCTGGTTCGCGGAACGATTGCCGATCACCGGAGTGCAGTTGGAAGAGCTGACCAACGAGCCGGTCCCGGCTCACTTGCGGCGTTGGTGGTTTTGCCTGGGCGGAACTCCGGCGTATCTCTTCGTTGTGCAAATCGTGACCGGCATCTTGCTGGCGTTCTATTACCAGCCGTCGCCGCAGACGGCGTATCAGTCGATCGACACGATCACGAATCAAGTCGCGTTTGGCTGGTACATTCGGGGCATGCACAAGTGGGCCGCGACGCTGATGATCGCGGCAATCATCCTGCATCAAATGCGAGTCTACTTCACCGGCGCGTATCGCCAGCCGCGCGAGATCAATTGGATGGTCGGCATGTGCTTGCTGCTTTGCACGCTGGTCGTCGGCTTCACCGGTTATAGCTTGGTGTTCGAGCAACTCAGCTTTTGGGGAGCAACCGTCGCCGCGAACATTTGCGACACGGTGCCGTATGTCGGCATCTTCGCCAAACGGATGCTGCTGGCGGGCGACACCTACAACGACAACACGCTGTCTCGGTTTTTCATTCTGCACGCAGCCGTGCTGCCGGGTCTGATGATTCTACTGATCGGCATTCACGTCGCGATCTTGCGGCTGCAAGGGGTCAGCGAACTCTGCTTCGAGAACGAGCCGGACGATGCACCGAAGCATTTCGATTTCTTCCCCGACCACTTCTACACCGAACTGATCATCGGCCTGACTCTGATGATCGTCTTGAGTGTGCTGGCGACGGTGTTGCCCGTGACGCTCGGCCCGAAAGCCGATCCGCTGACGACTCCCGAAGTCATCAAGCCGGAGTGGTGGTTTTATGTGTCGTTCCGCTGGTTGAAGCTGTTTTCCGGCACGTTCGCCGTGCTGAGTTCCGGGTTCGTCGTGTTCGTGATGTTCGTCTGGCCGTTCATCGACGGCTGGATTCGCAAACACACTCGGTTCAGCGAAGCGAGCGTCTGGATCGGCATCGTCGGCGTGTTTTTGCTGGTCGGCCTCACCGTGTGGGAGGCGGTCGTCGAGCAGTGATGTCAGAACCGGGGCTAGCGCCATGCGGCTGATGGGACTGATGCCATGTTCGTTCTGAATTCACTACGCAAACCAATCCTCAAGTTCCAGCCCTTTGACCCGTTGAAATTCGGAAGTGTTATGCGTGACGAAAATCAAACCTTCGTTGATGGCATGAGCCGCAAGGAGCATGTCGAGTTCGCCGATCGGTTGGCCGCGTCGTTCAAGATCGGCGCGAATCCCGCCGTAGACATCGGCGGCACCGGAGTCAAAGTCGACGACATCAATCGACATCAAGAATTTGCTGACCTTGTCGTGATTGGCTTCAGGCTGGTTGCTTTTGTCCGCACCGAATCGCAACTCGGCCACGGTGATCGTCGAGACGCAAGCTTCTTTGTCGGAGCACTGATGAAAGCGCGTCGTCACGCTGAGGGCTTGCCGCGCAGCACGAAGACACACATGTTCGTGTCGAGCATGTACTTCATTCAAAGGCCGTCTCACGAGGTGCTTGTGGATGTTGCACACGCTCGGCCAGGAAGTCATCGGACACGGGCTCAAACGGTTGGGCAAAGTGTTTCGGAACCAGCATCACCGCGCTACCCACTTTCTTGACGAAGACTTGGTCCCCATCAAAGTGGATGTCGGGCGGAAGACGCACCGATTGGCAATCTCCGTCAACGGTCACGGACGCGGTCTGCATGGGACAACTCCTGGTTCTTGAAACGCAATCATCCTACCTCTGATCCTGAATCACACCTAGCTCAATTCACTGGCTAAAACCATGACTCTGCAAACCAAACGCTACCTCATCGGCTTCCTCGGCCTGTTGTTCCTGGCGTCGCTCGTGCTGGTGCAGGCGATGGAGATTGCTCGCAAGCACGAGGAAGTCGGACTCACGTCGGGGCATGTCGCGGTGCCGGCGAAGTCGAAAGGTTGCGTCGAGTGTCACGGCAAGTCGTCGCCGGGGATCATCGACCATTGGAAATTCAGCACGCACGCTCGCAAAGGAGTCGGATGCGTCGAATGCCATCAGGCTCAGAAAGGTGACGTGGACGGCTTCACGCACTACGGGCACCTGATCGCGACGATCGTGACGCCGAAGGACTGCGGCCGCTGTCACGAGAAGGAGACGACCGAGTTCATTCACAGCCATCATGCCAAGGCCGGCAACATCCTCGCGTCGCTGGACAATTTTTTGGCAGAGACCGTCGAGGGTTCGCGGACTCCGTTCAATCCGCATTCGCCGACGCCGGGCAAGCCGGACATTCACGAAGTCAACGGCATGGCGAGCGCCGCGGTCGGTTGTCAGCAGTGTCACGGCAGCAAGGTTGCGTTGCTGGCGAAGGATGGCGGGAAGATCACGCTGGATGACTTGAAGCCCGACGCGAAAGGGCAGCCGACCAATCTCGAGGTGCTTGACCGCATCGCCAAATCCGAAGACGGCCGACCGAAGCTCCATGCCGACACTTGGCCGAACACCGGCATCGGGCGGTTGAATCTCGATGGCTCGTTGGGATCGTGCTCGGCATGTCACAGCCGGCATGATTTTTCTCCTCGTCGTGCGAGGCAACCGGAAAACTGCGGCAAGTGTCACCTTGGGCCCGATCATCCCCAGAAGGAGATCTACGAGGAGTCG
>JANNDA010000115.1:0-4104 GCA_031387195.1 Planctomyces sp.
CGAACAACAACCGCACCGGCGTCTTCTCGGCCGGTGGCGAACGGCGACTCCTGACCAACAGCTTGGCCGAACGCCTGCTGTATGTCATCGAACAACCCGATGGCTCGTGGCGAACTCTGAGCGTTGCGGAGTTCGATCAACTCGTTCAGGAAGCCTGGAAGAAATGAGCATTGCCATGCGTGTCGTCATGATTTGTTGGTTGTTACTCGCGTCGGCCAGTGCGGATGAGGCACTTGTTCCGCTCAAGCAAATCGGCAAGCTCCCCGAAACGATTCGTGAGGCATCGGGTTTGTGTAAGAGTCGCCAGTATCACGGTGTGTTCTGGACGATCTCGGATTCGGGGAACTCGCCGCATTTGTATGCGATCACTCGTGAGGGCAAATTGCTTGCGGAATACGCTGTGCGCGACGCGATCAATCTCGATTGGGAATCGATCGACACCGACGAGCAGGGAAATCTCTGGATCGGCGATATCGGAAATAACCTGCCCGGTGGACCGTTCAAAACTCGCTGGGTTTATCAGGTGCGAGAACCGAATCCGTGCGAAGAGGCCGCGACCGCGCAGTCCAAATTGCCGCAACCTCGTTCTGTTTCGATCGTCAAGCAGTGGCATTTCACATTTCCGGCTGAGCCGATGGACGCGGAAGGTTTGTTCGTGCGCGAGCGATCGGTTTACTTGGTTGGCAAGCAGCGTCAATCACCGACTCCGCTGTTCCGGATGCGGCTCGATGAGGTCGGGGATTCAAAGTCGCTCAAAAAAGCGGACCCCCTTCAATCTCGGCCGTTGCCGATCAAGCTCGAAGAAATCGCGTCGTTGCCGCTGGGCTTGCGAGTCACTGGAGCGGCGCTCGATCCGTGCGCGAGCCGGCTGGCCCTGTGCAGTTACGATCACGTCACGGTCATGGAACTGGGGCAGGGACTCAAATCATTCTACGACTGGGAAAATTGCCCGCGCCGCACGCTGCGATTCCAGGCAACGGACATCGAAGGCTGCGAGTGGGACGGCGATGACATTTTGCTCATCAGCGAAGACCGTTCGATTTATTGCCTGCCGTTTCCGAAACAGGCCGAGCTGAGTCGGCGGAAGTCATAGCGCGGCGAAGCCGCAAAAGTAACCCGAAGCGTTAGCGAGGGCGGGCGCTCCAAGAGACTCTGAATCCATTGCCTTGTGAAGCATCCGCCCTCGCTAACGCTTCGGGTTTCTTTTTGAGGCATTGCGGTCAACGACGGCTCATGGACAATTTCACTCAATTGATGTCACCGCGCAACAAACCAAGAAATCGGAGAGCGGACCATGTGGCTCTGGAGAATTCGACTCTTCGCGGTGTTGCTGCTGTTATTGGGGCAGTTCGCGACGACCACGCTGGGTGACGAGTCATCTGCTTCAGCCCGCATCCAGAACTGACCAAAGGCCAAGAACATCTTTTAGAACGAGCCATCCAGTGGGCTGTGGCTATGCCATGCCAAGCGAAGATCGAAAACCGAACGAAAAAGTGGAGATGGTCGAGTAACGTCGCTAGTGGTTCGCCAATCGTAAGTTGATAGGTCGCTGAAGTCGTGAGACTTCAGTACCCAGAACTCTCACGAGTTCGGCTACCCAACAACTTGAAGCTGGCGGACCACTAGGGCCTCGTGACGAAGTGCTAGTGGTCAAAAAGGACAGCCTGCGTTGTTGGATGTCACACAAATTCTGGTGCTCATGGAGTCTGGCGACCCGCAGGCCGCCGAGCAGTTGTTGTCGTTGATTTATGACGAGTTGCGAAAGCTCGCGGCGGCGAGGTTGGATCGGGAGAAGCCGGGGCAGACGTTGCAAGCGACGGCGTTGGTTCACGAGGCGTATCTGCGACTGATCGGCGGTGCTCAGGCCGGGAAGGCTTGGGACGGACGCGGGCATTTCTTTGCGGCGGCAGCGGAGGCGATGCGACGAATCTTGGTGGAGAGTGCTCGTCGGAAGCAGCGGTTGCGGCATGGTGGTGATTTGGTGCGAGTCGAACTCGACGATGAACTCGACATCGCAGCCCCGGAGTTTCGTGAAGACCTGCTGGCTTTGGATGCGGCGTTGGACAAGCTCAGGCTGGTCGATGGAACGGCGGCCGAACTGGTCCGGTTGAGATACTTCGCTGGTCTGACGTTGGCCGAGGCGGCCGAGATGCTTGACATCTCGGCGCGATCGGCCGATCGCATCTGGGCGTATGCCAAAGCCTGGCTGCACCGCGAAATGCAAAAGTAACCCGAAGCGTCAGCGAGGGCGAACGCTCCAATACGCGTTGAATTTGCAGTCTCTTGAAGCGCCCGCTCTCGCTGACGCTTCGGGTTGGTGTGTCGCCACCGTTTATTTTCAAAATGTTTGGCGTATTCTCTGCGCCACGGCGCATTGACTCTTGGATGCTCTGTTTTCGACGAGACTCACAGTCCGGGAGGCCGCTGGCCATGAATGAGCGAACGATCTTTGATGCGGCGTTGGAAATTGCGGACCCGCAAGCTCGGCGAGCCTTTGTCGAGACGGCGTGTGCGGGCGACCCAGTCCTGCTGGCGGCGGTCGAGTCGCTGCTGACATCGCACGACTCAGCGGGATCGTTCTTGGACATTCCCGCGGCGCAGCAAATACAAAACGGCGTTCCGTCCAATCCTGATGACTCGGCCGCCGCCGTCGAACAGACGCACCGCTATCAGCCCGGTGCGATCGACGACGACTCGGACGACGACTCGCAGCCCGATCTCAGCTTTCTGCAACCGTCGAGCAAGCCCGGTTCGATTGGCGTGCTGGCTCATTACGAAGTGCTGAGCGTGTTGGGTCAGGGAGCGTTCGGGATCGTCTTCAAGGCGTTTGACGAGAAGCTGCATCGGCTGGTGGCGATCAAGGTGATGAATCCGCAGTTGGCCTCGACGTCGCCGCCTCGGAAGCGGTTTTTGCGAGAAGCTCGCGCGGCTGCCGCGATTCGGCATGAGAACGTCGTGCAGGTTTACAGCGTCGAGGAGCAGCCGCTGCCGTATCTGGTGATGGAGTTCATCGACGGCCAGACGTTGAAAGAAAAACTCGACGGAGCCGGGCCGCTGGAGACTCCCGAAATCCTGCACATCGCCCGGCAGATCGCCAGCGGTCTGGCCGCCGCGCAAGCGATGGGTCTGATCCATCGGGACATCAAGCCGGCGAACATCTTGTTGGAGCAGGGAGCCGAGCAGCGGGTGAAGATCAGCGACTTCGGCCTGGCGCGCGCGGCGGACGATGCCAGCATGACGAGCACGGGAGTCATCTCGGGCACGCCGATGTACATGGCTCCGGAGCAGGCGACCGGTCAGACGCTGGATCATCGCGCCGACCTGTTCAGCTTCGGGAGCGTGCTGTACCAGATGTGCTGCGGCCGCCCTCCGTTCCGAGCGGCGAACACCATCGCCGTCCTGCGTCGAGTGGTCGAAGACACGCCCCGTCCGCTGCCAGAAATTTGGCCCGACATCCCCGACTGGCTCGTCGTGATCGTGACCAAGCTGCACGCGAAGAACCCCGCCGACCGCTACCAATCCGCCAAAGAAGTCGCCGACCTGCTGGCCCGTTGCCAATCCGAATTGCAACTCAAAGGTGAAGTGACGTGCGTCGCGATGCCGCCCAACGAACGTAGCCGTCACGCTCCGCGTGACGAGCCGAACGCTCCCTCGACCCCCAATTCCCAACCGACGTCGCCCAACGCAACGCAGTCCTCGCCGTGATCAACGACGAATGAACCATCGACGTCCACTCCGCGCTCGGCTCATCACGCGGAGCGTGATGGCTACGTAGATCGCCAACGCTCGAACGTCGCGCGATACCTCCTCGCCGCCGTGATCGGCATCGCAGTCATCGTCGGCCTCATCATCAAGCCTTGGCAAAACGGCAGCGTCACCAAGCACGACCCCATCACTCTCCCAATCGAAAATCAAAAATCAAAAATCGAAAATCCCGTTGGCTGGCACGGTTGGCCCGCCGACGCACCGCCGCCGGCGATTGCGCCGTTTGATGCCGAGCAAGCCCAACAACATCAGGAGGCGTGGGCCAAGTACCTCGGCGTGCCGGTCGAGTACACCAACTCCCTCGGCATGAAGTTCCGCCTCATCCCGCCCGGCGAGTTC
>JANNDA010000133.1:0-22039 GCA_031387195.1 Planctomyces sp.
GCGCCTTCGGCGTCGGAGTGATGTCCATACCAAGCAAAATCCATACGCGGGGTTTAGCGACTCTGGGTGAATAGCGCAATTCTGTTCTCTATGCTATTTTCTAAGGGTGCGGAAAATGGGTTTAACCGCACGCCGCAGGCACGCGTGTCCGCACGGCTTACGAGAAGCATCGCGTTTTGGAAACGCGCACGCCTGCGGCTTGCGGTTAAACAATCGTCAATTCTGAGTTACTCGCGGACCTGCTTCACCAGCTTGTGGACAGAGGCGGCGATGCGATCTTCGATATCGCCCGCCCAGCGGAAAGCGGGGCGACCGTATTCATAGAGGTTGGAACCTCCTTCGTAACCCCCTTCCTCCCAAACGCGGCGCGAAGGGATGTACGAGATCATGTCGTCGGCATAGCCGCAGACCCAAGTCCCTTCACCGAACTCACGTTTGAAACGGAGCGCGTAGTCCACCACCGTTTCCGCTCCCATGCCGACGACCAGCATTTCCTGACCGAGTCGCCACACATGGACCGGATAGGGATACGCCAACTCGAACTTGTCACCGGCGTCGAGCTTCTTGAGCAGGCGAGTGGCCCATCTCACTTTGAGCGCGTTCGTGTCTTTCAACATCGCAGTCAGCTCGTCACGAGAGACGACTTCCAAGTACGGAAGATCGATCAACTCGAATGCAGTGCGCAGTCCGGAGGAGATCGGCTTCAACGGTTGCTTCAAGACCTCTTCGACGGCAACGGCCAGCATGTGGCCGTACTTTTCGCAGAGTTCCACCTTGCGACGCGGTAACGGATTCTGGTCGCCGCCGCACGTGTTGACGAACATTGCCGTGACACCGGGATGATTCTTTTCCAGCTCAAGCTGCGTGAAGCCCGGATAGTCGCCGCACCACGTCATGAAACTGAGCGTTGTCGGATGACAGGCATAGCCGAAGAGCACTGCCTCCAGCTTTCCATCAGGCCGAGTGACCGTCATCACGGGCACAGAATGATCGACCGGGCCGACCAGTGGAGTTCCGTTGGCGATCAGAGTTGGAACATCCGCCTCACGATTGTTGCGGCGGTTCACGGCGAAGGTCGTTTTGCCTTGCCCCATTTGCAGCATCGCGGGGACGAGCTTCGACAACGCCTCCCCGACCATCGCGACACATTTCGTCACCATCTGGTCGGTGTATTCATTGACCAGCGCTTCTTGCTCCGCCTCGACCGGATAGTAGTCGATCAGATCATCGCCCAACCTCGGACCACAATGATTGTGCGAGAAGGTGAGCATGACTTGCGAGCGTTCCAGCTTGAACTGTTTTTGAAGCTGCTCAAAGACTCGGTCGCTCATGATTTTCGGGACGCCTTGGAAGTCGCTTGTGATCAACACGGCGTGGTGACCGGTGTTGTCCTCCAGCGCCAACGCTTTCATCCACAGGTCATGCAACTTGCCGTCGGGTGCCCGCTTCGATCCGTAGCCGGCGAGCCACACCGATTTCTCCGGTGTGATGACCGCCTTCGCGAGCCCCGCCTTCCACCCCACTCGCTTTTCGTCCGCAAAGGCCACTGCCGCAAAAAACGCTGTGACCGCGATTGTTTCCGCCGAGCGTTGCAGGAATGTCCTTCGGGTTGTCTGTGGAATCATGAGCGGAGTCTCCGTGAGTTGGTTTCGATGCTCAACGAGTTCAAGGGAATCGTTGCGACGATTCCCTTGCCGCGAGAGTAACCCGAAGCGTCAGCGAGGGCGAACGCTTCACAAAGCAATGAATTCTTAGTCTCTTGGAGCGCCCGCCCTCGCTCACGCTTCGGGTTACTTTTTTGCGGCTTCGCCGCCCTCTATGAGTAGGTCGTGAATAATCCGGTTAGGGGTGAGCGCATAAAAAAAGAGACCCGGCCGAAGCCGGGTCTCTTGAGGATCATCGAGTTTGCTGCGGCGAGAAGTCCCGCCGCCAGACTCTAGTTGGCATTCAGATCCGAAAGGATCGCAGCGGATAGAACAAACTGCTCGTTGATCTCACCGGCAGCCGCCGCGACGAGCGTGTCGTCACCTTGCCCGCCCGACATACAGTCGCCATCGGCCTGACCGTTGATCAGATCGTCTCCTTGCTCTCCCAAGAGGGTGTCTTTGCCATCGCCACCCAGCAAGGTGTCATCACCGTCTCCACCAGTGATGATGTCTTTGCCATCCGCACCGTTGACGAAGTCGTCGCCGTCCGCACCGGTCATCAGGTCGTCGCCCGATTGCCCGTTGATCACGTCGTCGCCGTCACCGCCATTGATGGTGTCGTTGCCCGATCCACCCAGGATGGTGTCGTTGCCGTGATCGCCACGCATCTTGTCGTTACCCGCTCCGCCGTTGAGAACGTCATCGTTACGGCCACCATCGAGCGTGTCGTTGCCGTCACCGCCAGTGAGGCTATCGAGGGCCGACCCGCCCAGCAGCGAGTCGTTACCAAGATCGCCCGTGATGGTGTCGTTGCCGTCGCCACCGTTGGCTGTGTCGTCACCGTCTCCGCCGGAGAGGATGTCAGCACCTTGATCACCACTAAGGCTGTCGTTGCCGGCGTCACCGAACAGCGTATCGGCTCCATCACCGACGAGCGTGTCGCTGCCATCGCCACCGATCAACGTGTCGTTGCCAGCATCGCCATTGAGCGAGTCAATTCCGACACCACCCAGGATCAAGTCGTTGCCGAGGCCACCTTTGATGCGGTCGATTCCCGCATCACCAGCCAGCGTGTCGTCTCCTTGTGTCCCGATAATCGAGTCCTGGCCATCGCCACCTTCCATGCGGAGTCGCATGGGGCCGATCTTGGCATTGACCCCTGTGAGCAGGTCGTCGCCCGTGCCACCGCGAACAATCACCGCTCCACGGCAGACGCGATCAATGTCAGTCACAGTGATGGTGTCGTCACCGGCACCACCATCGACAGTGATTTGAGCGATCGAGCTATCAATCGTGAGCGTTGCTCCCCCCTCAGTCACTTGCAGGAAGCTGAAGACTCCTCCAACCGGGACCGCCGATTGCCCAATCGTGACCACGTTGGACGCCCCATTGAGTCGGACTAGCACACTGTCGGCCCCCGACGTATTCGTCACCGTGTCGTTGCCGCTGGAACCTCCATTCCACACGAAAATGTCGTCCCCGTTGCCGCTATCAATCACGTCCTGTCCACCTTGACCGTCGATGGAATCGTCGCCCTCACCACCGTTGATTGTGTCTATTCCGCTACCACCCAGGATGGTGTCGTTGCCCCCATTGCCGAAGATCAAATCGTTGCCTTCGCCACCATTCATGAAGTCATCCGATGGCCCACCGATCAACGTGTCGTTGCCGGTGCCACCCAGCACCGTGTCACCCAGCGGAGCCGTGTCGTCGTTGGTAATCGTCGCCACGCCTGATCCACCTGCAATCGCCGCACCCGTGGCACTGGTCAGTTGCAAGAAGAAGGACTCATTCGACTCGAAGGAATAGTCGCTGCTGACCGTGACGGTCACTGTTTGGACTCCTCCGCCAGGACCGAAGTTCAAAGTGCCAGTGACTGCGGTGTAGTCCGAGCCAGCCGTCGCGGTGCCATCCACCGTTTGATAGTTGACCGTCACATTGCCGGCTCCTGGTTGAGCCGCGACTTGGAACTGCACGGTGCGAGTTCCTTGGTCACCTTCCACCACACTGAAATTGCTGACGGAAACACTCCGCTGAGCCAAGGCATCGAGCGGTACGAACGCCAGCCCCGCACCAGAAAAGAGGCCGGTATTCCCCACCGGGGTCGCCGCACCGGTCGTCGGATTGACTCGGAACAATGTTCCGCTCACTCCATCGAGCAGCACGAAGTTGTCTGCCACCGCGTCGTAGTCCATCGCTCCTGTACCCTGAGCGAGGTCAACTCCAACTCCCAATGCTCCCACGCGAGTCGCCACCGCCGTGGCTGGATTGATCGAAAACAGGGCATCATCGAAGGTTGCGTTGGTGCCAGTCACATCACCGCTAATCACTCCAAACAAGGTTCCATTGCGGAACGCGAGATAGTCGAATTCCACATTATCGGTGGCGGCTGCAAGGTTGCCCGTGCCCACCAAAATCTCTCCCAGATTCGTCAATGTATTCGTGGCCAAATCCACTCGGAACAGATTTGGATTTCCCACTGGTTGCGAGCCAACCAAGTACAAGAAGTTCGTTGTCGCGTCATAGGCCAGATCCCCTTCGCCAAAGGGACCAGGAACGAAGGCAATAACGTTCGCCGCTCCAGTGTTGGGGTTAATGTTGAACAGAGTGTTTCCGTTGTAGCCCACGAGCCGATTTGGCCCCGTGCTGACAATGTCCGTGGTCTGAATGGTATTAGCGACGAACGTCGAAGCTCCGGTCGCCGGGTTAATCCGATTCAGTTCTCCAAAGAAGAAATCCGTGGCCAGCAACACCGGCGGCGGAGCGTCATCGTTCGTGATGATCCCACTGGCTTCTTGATTCAGCAGTTGAGCCCCATTGGTTGGGTTGCTGAGCACCAATCGCACGTTCTCATTAGGCTCGTTGACAACGTTGGTCTGTACGACGACCGAAACCGTCGCCGTGGTCTGGCCAGGAGCGAATGTGACCGTCTGATTCACAGCGGTGTAGTCCAGATCCGCGAGAGTGGCGATGCCATCGCCCGTCGCCACATTGACCGAAATCGGCAAGAAGCTGGCTTGCGACAGAGTCAACGTGAACGGCAGAAGAGACTGTCCGGCATTCCCTTCGAGCACGCTTCCACCGGTCACAGAGATCGTCACGGTCACTGGTCCAGGAATTGGATCAGCACTATCGACAATGTCGTTGCCAGCACCGCCATCCATGCTGTCGGCTCCGCCACCACCGATCAACGAATCGCTGCCACCCTGACCGAAGAGCAAGTCATCCCCGATAAATCCATCGAGCGTGTCATTGCCACTTCCGCCCAGCAGAGTGTCGTTACCCTCGTTGCCGAAGACCGAATCGTTGCCTCCCGCACCGTTGATGTTGTCGTTCCCCAGCAGGCCGGAGACGACGTCGTTGCCTTCTCCACCGTTGAGTGAGTCATCGCCCGCATCGCCAGTGATGACATCATTCCCGGATTGACCCAAGACTGTGTCGTTGCCGTCACCGCCAGAGATCACGTCGTTCAGTGAACCGCCCAGGATCGAGTCGTTGCCGCCGTCACCGTTGAGCGCGTCCACTCCGTCCATGCCGTTGATGAAGTCATCTCCGTCACCACCGTTGACGGTGTCGTTGTTCTGACCAGCGTCGATCGTGTCGTTGCCGAGACCGCCAGTGATCAGGTCTTGATGATCGCCACCGAAGATCACGTCATTGCCATCGTCGCCGCTGATGGTGTCACTTCCGTCCTCACCGATCAGGCTGTCGTCGCCACCGCCACCGACGATGCTGTCGGTACCATCACCGCCATCAATCGTGTCGGCACCGGCTTGGCCAGTGATCGTGTCTTTGCCGTCGCCACCCAGGACGCTGTCCCCGTAGAAGGGAGATCCCAGAATCGTGTCGTCACCGTTTCCGGCATCGACTCGAATGCTGCCGACGCTGCCGAGACTCGGATAAGTCACGTTGGTGACTTCGTTGAGGTTGATGTTGTTTGCGTCATCGCCTCCTTTGACAACGATCGACGTGACCGCTGAGGTCAGGACGTTCGGCGTTGTTCCCAGGGAGACTCCGTTCGCCAAGACCTCGACCCTGCTGGCCGCGTTCTGCCGAATCGTGATGCTGTCACCTCCATCGGAGCTGACAAATAATTCCCCGTTGACGAAGAGCGCGGCGACTGATAACAGCGTGCGATCCTCCATGTGTTCGATGGCGGCTGGTGGCGCATCGCACCGCGTTCGTCGAGGGTTCCGTCCAAACGAATGTAGCCAAGATTTGAGTTTCACGGCGGGTGATCCTTTCCCGGATAAACGCGGTCTTAAGAGTTCTCAGTCATTCTCCGAATCCGCTTGCAGCACCGACTGTGCGACGGAGTTCGTTCATCACTCCAATACGGCATATGACAGTCGTAGGTTCGCTAAAAATGGGTCCGGTGGCACACGTGTCATCACTGACATTCGCGCTGCGACTGACACCTCACGCACGACTGTTACAGCCCCACCTCCAGTCGTTCCACCTGCGGAAGCTGTACGGCTCAGAGCGGTCGTTCGGGTCGTTTCTGCCGTACCGATCAAAGCGGTCGCACGGGGCTCAGGTGACGCCTTGGAAACGCCTTAACTCCTTGTCGCTGGAACTGATGGCGTTGTTTTGACGCAAACGCATCCGGTCGTATCGGCGAAGCGTTTGCGTGCGAGCAAGCCCAACCGGAGTGAACTCAAACGGTTGATCCAAAGAACCGGACCTTGACGGTGATGCTCGAATTACCGCCGACTCACACCAGCAACGATCGGAGCACGCGAACATGGCAAACCGATTGTGCCATGATTCAGCCGGCCGACAGAATCCATTCAATCAACAGAGTCCGCTGCAATCGAGTCCGCACTTCCGTGCGATCCGTGTCCAATACCTTGGAACGGTCTAAAAATTTGGACACGGAGAGGCTGTGAAAGAATCGGATCTCAGGTGAGCGGGGTGGCGTCAGCCCCACGGTTTTGAGCAGCCCTCGTAATCACCGGGGGGCTGACGCCGCCCCGCTCGCCAATTATTCACAGGCTCGGAGCTTCTCTTCGTTCCCTTTGTTTTCTTCTGTTCAAAGTCCGGTTGTTTCGGGTTCCAATTGCTGACTGATGCGGTCTCGGTGCCGTCAAACTTCCGCCAGTCGCTCCGTCGAATCACCGAAGCTCTTCGGCCGCACGTCGAACTTGTCGAGCAGCGACAAATAGAGGCTGCACATCTTGCGGTTTGGCTTGCCGGAGAAGTCGAGCACTCGGCCCGACTCCAGCTTCCCGCCACCTCGGCCCAGCACGACCACCGGCAACTGCGTCGCGTCGTGATGCCCCGTCATCATGCTCGAACAGAACATGATCACCGAGTTATCGAGCGCCGTTCGCTCTCCTTCTTGGATCGCGTCGAGCTTCTTGGCGATGTAGCCCAGTTGCTGCACGAAGAACTGATTGACCTTCAGCCAATCCGCGCCATCGCTGTGTGACAGCAAGTGATGAATCATGTAGTCGATACCGAGCTTCGGAAACCGCAACGACGAGTGATCGTTGTTGAGTTTCAGCGTGCAGAACCGCGTGGTGTCGGTTTGGAACGCCAACACCAGAATGTCGCACATCAACCGCATGTGCTCGTCGATGTCCTGCGGCACGCCGTCCGCCGGTCGCGGAATGTTCGGCTGAGTTAGCGACGGTCGCCAACCTTGCAGGCGGTTCGCTTTGCCCGCCTGCTCGATCCGTTGCTCAACCTCGCGAACCGACGTCAGATACTCGTCGAGCTTCGTCCGATCGGCCGAACTGATTTTCCCGCGCAGCCCGTTCGCGTCTTCCAACACGGCGTCGAGCACGCTCTTGTCCGTTTTCGAGGTGTCTTCCTTAAACAGCCGGTCAAAGGCGAGTGCCGGATACAGCTCCAGCGGAGTCGGCGCGGTCGGAGAACTCCAAGAAATGTGCGAGCTGTAAAGCATCGAATAGTTCTTGTGGACGCCGGGATTCGCCGTCTCGCAACCGAGCACCAAGCTGGGAACTTTCGTCTGCGGCCCAATCTTCTGGGCCAGCAGTTGATCGATGCTGGTCCCCGACCGAATATCGCCCCCCGACGCCAGCGGAGCGCCCGACAGGATATTCCCCGTCTGCGAGCTGTGAATGTTCCCCTTCAACGCCTCTTCGTTGTAAAGCCCGCGAATGAAGAGCAATTTCTCGCGCACCTCCGTCAGCGGTTCGAGCACCTTGCCAAACTCCATCCCGCTTCCGCTCCCCTTGGCCCACCATTCCTTGCTGTGAAAACCGTTCCCGGCAAACAAACACGCAAACCGCACCGGAGCCTGACTCCCCGGCACCGCCTTCGTCGTCTCATCTCCCCAAACCGTCAGCGACTCCATCCAGGGCAACGCCATCGTGACGCCCAGGCCACGCAGAAAGGTGCGACGAGAAACGATGTGAGTTTGGTTTGGCGTCATGTTGATCTCCTGAAACGATTTGAAAACGGACTCGTGTAACTCAGGCTTCTATGAACTCTTCATGGTTACTAGAAATTCAATTGCCGTGACCTTGGACTGAAACTGGCCGCGAATTTCGTCGCCATTGTTGAACCGAACGTTGATTTCGTAACGGACGAATTGATGCGAGTTCTCATTCTCCGTGTCGGCTGTCAGGAACTTGATTGCTGTTTTCGGATCTGGCAGCTCATAAGTCTGACCAAAGAGCGGTAACACATAAACGGCGATAATACGGCGGTTCAAAGAAATTTCTATTGCCGCGATGAAGTCGGCCAATTCTGACGCCTGGTGTTGACGCAACGATTCCGCGATCCGCCGCTTCTGTGGTTCGGACAACGACGACAATCGAGCAACCTTGCGAGTCAGTTCACGATCCGACGTCTCCTCATCGAACGCCGCATCAACTCCGACCGTCGCGAATGCGGCAATGACGCTCTCATACGGAAAATACAAAACCCGAAAACCGTGCGAGCGAAGCTGAGTCAACGATCCTTCCGTGAAAACGCCCGCGAGCACGACGCCAAGAAACGGATGAAACTCCTGGTACGTCTCCGCCAGCGGAACGATCGCTCCTTGAATCTTTTGAGCCTTGTTTCGCGAGTGCTTCGTGTAACGCCGCCAAGCGATTTCCAAGAACGCTTTCGGACTGCCGAGCAACTCCTCTGTCCCACCCTGTTCGATCACGTAATCGAGATCGTGGGTGTTTCCTTTGAGGTCTTTCCACGCAACCTTGTTAAGCCCCTTCCGAGCCGCTCGCGGATGCTTTGAATCCAAGTACAAACCGTGTCGTCGGCAAAGGTCTTCGAGTGGTCCGCGAATCGCGACCTCCAGAACCTCGCCGATCATCTGGCCAAAGCGGTGAGACGGTGACTGTGCCATCGTGTGATCTTTCAGCCTTTCACCCAGAGGCGGCCTTCACACAACGGCACGCGATGTTTGCGGTTCTTCCATTTCACGTTGCGATCGCGAGTTCGCTCGAAGTGAAAGCCGTGAAAGCCTGCGGCCACCGCGAGGCGTCCCAGCCAATCAATCACCGGCACATAAACGCCATACGGTGCCGAATCCCCTACGACGAAACAGACATCGCTGGGCGAATCGCACACGCGACGCAACGACACCCACACATGGGCCAAATCCAAGAAATAGCATGCCACCATCAAGTGGTAAGTCTTCTTGCCACCTTTCGTCAGCCGAATCTCCGCAAGCTGCCGACAGACTTCGGTGATCTCAGCGCGAATGGGTTCGAGCACAGGATCGGACAACACTGCCTCGATGTTGACGGTTCGCTCCGGCACATGCTGGCTGCAAGACCGCAGCAAGTGCCGCCGCACTTTTTCCTGCAACTCAGACCAACTTCGCAGCTCTCCGAAGAAAGACATTTCCAACCGCGTGGCGTCTGCGTAATCAAAGTTGTTCGGATACGGTGGTGAGGTCACCACCAAGTTGGTGAATCCATCAGGCACTCCCTCGCAAGTTCGCGCATCTCCGGGAATCAATTGAGCGGGTGGTTCGGTTCGATCCGCAAACTCCCGCATGTCACGGCACATCGTGCGGGTGAGGTTGTCGAACGCCGCTTCCGGTCCTTGCGGCGCGCTCTTCGTTTTTTTCGGCAAGACGTACTGCCACTGAGCAGTTCCCGCGTGCGAGCACTTCCGCAAGATCCCCGTCAGTGCCAACCACGCCAACTTGGCGCTCGGCGAGCCGTCGTCGAATTCCCCGATCACGCGCCGCAAGCCGTCCAGCGCCGTCAACGTTTCATCATCGAAGCACTCGCGAATCAGCTTCGGATAGCCGTTTAACTCCGTCGTCACCGACCCGACTGCCGTTTGGATTTTCTGAACTAGCGCGCGAAATGTTTGGGGATCGCTACGCCAAGCCAATTTCGCCTCGGCCATGCGACAGACAAACGGATGAGCTTCCATGCCGCAGGACTCCACGCCGAGTTGCTCGGCGGCCAGCAACGTCGTGCCGCTTCCTGCGAACGGATCGAACACGCGCACCGTCGACTGCTGACCCGCCTCGCGAATCACCGACTGAGCCCATTCGGCGGAGAATCCCGCGCTGTATCGAATCCACCGATGCACCGGCAGCCGCATGTTGTCCACAAACGTGCTCGATGTTGCATCGCGTGTCGCCACAGCGACGACGTCTTCATCGAACAACATCGTTTGCTTCAACACCGGCATCCACTCGCTCCTTCGCCTGTCCAGAAAAGCCGATCACTTCGACCGGCATGATGACGTCCGCACCAGCAATTGGCGAACTCGGCAGTGTCGAACTCGACAGCCGTGTTGTCCGTCGTGGGACACGCGGCTCGCGTGCCTTGTCCTGCCCTTCAACCAATCAGGCACGCGAGCCGCAAGCCGCACATCAATGCCCGCAAGCATTCCCCCGCGCTATTCCGGATCGCGTCCGCGTTGATACCGAAACTGCTGACTGCGGATGATTTTTTCAACAGCCACCGAAAAACGGTAATCATGGTCTTTGAGTAGAGTCACCATTTCGTCCAGCAACGGTTCGTCGGAAAGTTGCACGCCGCGAGCGAGAGCATATCCCAGCAGCTTGCGACAGAACTGTCGCACGAAATCGTCGCGGCGGGTTTCGAGGAGATACGTGCGGAGGCCCGCTGCGCCGGAGAACTTGGTGCCGCTTTTCAGTTCCACATTCACGTCGATCGCTCGACCGGCGAGATCTTTGTCGCGGCGGCGACCGATGGCGTCGAAGCCTTCCAGCGAGAAGCCGAACGGGTCGATGCGATCGTGGCAGTGAGCACACGCCGCGACGCTGCGATGCTTCTCGACAAGCTGACGCACCGTGAGGTTGCCGTCGGATTCGCTTTCGGGAAGTTGCGGCACGTTCTTCGGCGGCCGCGGCAATCGCTCGCCGAGCAACACTTCGCTGACCCAGTTGCCGCGGAGAATCGGGCTTGTGCGTGAGGCTCCCGATTGTTGAGCGAGCGTCGTCGCCATCGCGAGAATGCCACCGCGACCGTGTTGCTTGATCCCATCGACGCGACGCCACTGCGGGCCAGCGACACCGTCGATCCCATAATGTTTGGCAATCGCCTCGTTGAGCAGCGCGTGGTCGGCGTCGAGCAACTCCAGCACCGAGCCATCTCGCTGATAAAGATCGACGAAGAACCGCACCGACTCTTCATACATGTCGCCGCGCAGAGCGTTGAACGTCGGGAAGACCTGCTCGCTCTTCTCGCTGTGTGCGTCGAAGTTGCGGATACCGAGCCACTGACACGCGAACTCCGTCGATAACGCTCGAATGCGTTCGTCTTTCAACATCCGTTTGGCTTGAGCGACCAGCACGTCCGGCTCGTGCAGACGGTTCTCGACGGCCAGCGATTGCAGTTCGGCATCCGGCATCGAGGCCCATAAGAAATAGCTCAGCCGATTGGCCAGAGCCGTATCGTTGACGGGCGTTGCTTGAGTTGCGTCCTTCGCCGGTTGGACGCTCGTCGGTTCCACCCGATAGAGGAACGCCGGCGCGAGGAGCAGTCGTGCGAGCGTCAGCCGGAACGCCTCATCGTGCGGGACATCTTGCTGCCGCAGCTTCGCATACAGACCGCGCAGGTCGCGACCTTCCGAGTCAGACAACGGACGGCGATATGCCCGATTCGCGAAGTCGAGCAGCGCGTCGAGCTGTTGCGGTTCGGTATCGACCAGCCGTTTGCGAAACGCCGCCGCCGCCTCGTGAATCGGTTTGCGCAGCGGAGCGAAAACCTTCGGGTCGGCATCTTGAGTCGCGTATTCCATGAGCTGCTCGAACGCATCGACCAACATCACGGCATCGTGGCTGACGTAATGCAGTTCGTCCCACAAACGGTTGAGCTTCGCCGTCTGGGCCTCATCGAGCATCAAGCGGCTGAGGTGTTGATCCTCCCGAAAGAACAACGTCAGCGTGACGACTTCATCAACAGGGACAATCCGTGAGTAACAGAGCGCCGCCGGAAACAGATTGCGGAACAAGTCGAATCCCGCTTCCACGCGGCGACTCGCGGCGCTCCCTTCGCTGACGAGGATCGGCGTCGAGTGCGCGATGCGACGGTTGTTGTCGGTCCATTGGCTGTTCGCGTTAGTCTCCGTGACGGTACTCGGCACGAGCCCCGACACGGCGGCCGGCTTCGTGGTGAGGACTTGAAGCTGCACGCTCCCTTCATTCCCCGTTTCGGGATGCAAGACTCCCGATGTGACCAGCTCCGAGCCTTCGACCAAATCCGCCGGCAAACGAACTTCGATGACCGCCGGAGCCTTCACGCACAGACTCGCCACATCGACGGCCTGTCCGTTCGGATGCCGTCCGAAGAGCGCCGGATCAACTCCAAAGTCGGTCGCAAGTAAGCCCCCTTCGCGCGGAGCGTCAGGACGGCTTTGAGTTTTCGCCGCACGAAATAACGGGCCTCCGAACGACGCCAGTTGCCGGTACAGCACCGCATCCGGGCTCTCTTTTGCGGTGGGTGGCCCAGCCGTCAGCAGTTGCTGCACAGCGACCGCCAGCTTTTGTTTCTCTTCCGCCGTCGCCGCCGATTGCCACTGAGCCAACAGCGAGCCCGCCGGAATCACCGCTCCCGTCACGCCACCCGTCGTCGGCTCCGTGTAAAAATGCCAGACTCCTTCGTTGCCCAAACGATCGGCGTGCGGGTTCGCCGCATGAACGTCGGGCGACACATCGCGCGCCAAGTCCCAAACTTTGCGGCCCTCGCCGATCGACGTCAGCGTCAGATCGACCGCCGTCAAATCGCACGAGTGATTCCCGTCGCGCGGCCCGATCAACAGCGACACCAGATCGCCCGGTTGCACGGTCACTTTCTCGATCGGCCCGAACGGAACTTCCTTCGCTCCTTGCGAAACACCGGCCGCCAACTTCTGCCGAGTTGCTCCGCGTCGCAGTTCCAGCGACCACGTCACGCCGTTGCCGCACTCCGGATGCGCGTGTTGCACCTTTCCCTCGATCCGCAGCGTCGCGGCCACCGGACTCGCCCAACCCACTGCCGCGTTCAGCGTCGGCGACGGATGCACGGCGACGCCGTGCGGCTTCATGTTTCCCGGAATGCGAACGTGTTGATCGGACGAGTTCGCCACCAACAGCGGCGTCGCATCGCTCCCCCAACCGCTGACGAACTCATACCCCGCTGACTTCGCGTTCTTCGTCTTGAAATGACCGTCGATCTTCACCGGCCCGCCAGTCCCGACTCCCAAATAATCGAGCCAAGCCGCCAGCACTTCCCCATCGACACCATGACGCTTCGCCAACTCCGCTTGATCGACCTTCCCCGGAGTGGCACTCGCCTCCGCCGCCGCGTTCAGACACTTCGCCGCGCTGGCAAACATCACTTCGCGTCGAGCGATCAACTCACGAGTCACATCCCGCACGTCGCGCAGCAACAAATCCGGCCGCCCCGCCGCCACCAAGCGAGGCTGTTGCCAGACCACAAAATCCTGCTCGTTTCCGTCACCCGCATCGAACGCCGTGAGATACAGCGTCACCAACTTGCCGTCCGCCGATGCCGGGATCTTCAGCCGCGTTTCGTATTTCGTGGTGACCGGACTGACCGGCTCCATCCAGGCTTTCGGCCCGCCGACTTTGCCGATATGCCCAACGCTCGAAAACCGCCACAACGTTTGCTGCCACGTCGCGATCTCCCCGGCAATCGCCGCCGCATCGGCCGGCTTCGCGTGACGCCAGCGAGCCCGCAGCCCATCCCGCAACTGCGACGATTCTTTGCCGTTGAGCGCGCTCCACAGAATGCCGAGATACTTCGGACTCAAGCCCCGTTCTCGCGCGACCGCGTCGATCGTCTTGCGTCCGGACATCAGTGCCTCGCGTTCAACAAGCGTCGCTTCCAGATACCGGTCCAGCGGCAGCCGCCCGCCCCCGTTCGTGTCGAACACGATCCCTTGCAGATTCACCTTCGTGCCGCCGCGAGAGTCGGTGTAATCGCGATACACGCAGCGAATCTGAGCCAGCAACTCTTCCGTCCAATCGCGCCGCGTGACCGAGGGCGAAAACCGAAACCCATCCGGCAACAACACCACATGCCGCGAGATTTCCTTCGCCGCATCGAGATACTTCGTCACCATCAAAGGCGACATCACCATCGCGTTTCCCGCGTTGGTGAACCCCTCACCCGCCGCGTTGTCTGCGGGAAACTCGCGAGCCGGCTGCAAATCGACGCCGGTCAAATCGCGCACCGTGTTGTTGAACTCGACATTGCTCAACCGCCGCAACACCACCGGCCCCGGATCGCCAGCCTGTGCCTTCGCTTCGACCTTCAAATACTCCCGCACCCACGTCTTCAAGAGGGTCCGCTCAGTCTCCGTCGGCTGCTTCGCATCCTTCGGTGGCATGTCGCCGGTATCCAGCATCTCCAAAACCTTCTGCCACGACTTCGCCCCTTTGCGAACATCGGCCAGAGTCTTGAAGCTCGTCAGATCGAGTTCCCCTTCTGGCTTTTCCGCCGAATGACATTCACGACAAAGTCGCTCGACCAGCGGTCGCACCTGAGCCTCATACCTCGGCGTGAGCGATTCAAAGTTCGGCGATTGAGCGAGCGACGTTCGTCCCGCAACCAACAACACAGCAACGCACAGGGCAACATTCGTCAGACGCAGCATGAATCAACTCCTCAATGTCGTAGCGTAGGCGGCTCACCTGCGATTTACGGTTCAACACAGTAACCCGAAGCGTGAGCGAGGGCGAACGCTCCACGTGACCCCGGTCTGAATGTGACTCCGGTTTGAATGCGTTTCGGAGCGTTCACCCTTGCTCACGCTTCGGGTTACTTTCGTGGCAGCCCCGCAATCACTTTCAAACCGAATCCGAAACCGTCTGCCAACCGCCCCCATCCGCACTCGCCAGCGCCGCCAAATTCACGCGCAACGTCTGCAAACCGTCCGCGATCGAACAGGGCAGCGGCGAACCCGTTTCCACCGCGTCGAGAAACCGATGAGCCTGCCGCACAAACAGCGTGTCTCGCTCCAGCGGATCGATCGTGTCTTCGTGCCACACACCGGACGGCGCGCTCATCGAACTCAGACGATTGAAGTGCGACTCCCATCGAATCGTCCCTCGCTCGCAAACGACGGTCAGAGTGAATTCGTTCGGTGCTTGATGTTGATTGAGGCTGTAGCTCGCTAGCACGCCGCCTTGCCGAGCCAGCAGATGCACCGTGTCTTCGACCGTGACCCCCTCCAACACCTGATGAGCGGCATCCGCCACCAGCCGCTCGACCGGGCCGATCAGCCACTCGCCGGCATTGATCACATGAGTCAGCGCATCCTGAATCGCCCCGCCGCCGGTGCGATGATCGCTGTAATAGATGTCGCGATACGCCGGCCGATACGTCGGAAAATGCTGCCCGGTAACGGCGATCAATTCGACCGGCCGACCGAATCGTCCCTCCTGAATCGCGGCCCGCATCGCCGTCAGCAGCGGATGACAGCGAGTGACATACGCGACTCCGGCCACAACGCCTCGTTGTTGCACGGCTTCTTGCAGCCGCTCGATGCCGTCAAACGTTGTACTCAACGGCTTCTCGATCAGGATATGAATTCCACGCTCGGCCAGTTGCGTGGCCATCGCCACGTGAAGATGCGCGGGCACGGCGACCACGGCAACGTTCGGCGGTTCGATGAGCGCCTCTTCCAGTCCCGCGAACGCTCGCACGCCGTATCGCTCCGCGATCGTCTGTCGGAGTTCGGAGTTAATCTCCACGAAGCTGGCTGTCACCCGCTCGGTTGCGAGGAAACATCGCAGATGCCGTTCGCCGATCGAACCGGCCCCGATGACGAGCACATTGGGAAGTTGAGTCATGATGTTTGATCTCGGCGACTGGTCGCTGCGTTCCTTGTCTCTATATCACGATCGCCGAAGGCGATGTTTTTCCTCGCGAATTTCTGAACTGAGACTGTGCCCATAGAAGTAACCCGAAGCGTCAGCGAGGGCAGACGCTTCACAACGCGATGAATTCAGAGTCTCTTGGAACGCCCGCCCTCGCTGACGCTGCGGGTTACTTTTGCGGCTTCGCTGCGAGATAGCCACTCAACTGGATGTTGATCACGCCAGAGATTCAACACGCAGATTTTGCTCTTCTCACGATTCGCGAAACTGACATACAATCCCGCCCGCTTCTGAGGCGTCGAATTGTGTTCGCATTTTTTCGATGCTCATCCTGCCTGTCCACGCCGGAGTTCTCCGGCAATACACACCTCAACCAGCAAAACATCCATTGGCTGCAATACACGTCCCCGTTCTGTTGCGGGAAACACTGCAAGCTCTCGACTTGAGTCCGGGCTTGTCGGTCGTTGATGGCACAGTTGGCGGAGGTGGGCACAGCCGAAAAATCCTCGAACGCATCCAACCGACCGGAACCCTGATTGGTCTCGACCGCGACCCGCTGATGCTGCAACACGCGGCGGCGGTGGTTTCGGGCGAACGGAGTCACCTGTGTCACGCCAGTTATCGCGACTTGCCGAAAGTGCTCAGCGAGCTGGGAATCCCAGCGGTCGATCGCATCGTCATCGACTTGGGGCTGTCGTCGGATCAGTTGGCGGATCGGGAACGCGGGTTTGGGTTCAGCACGACGGGTCCGCTCGATATGCGGTTCGATGTTTCGTCAGGCGAACCGGCGACCGAGTTGTTGATGCGGGCATCGGCGGAAGAACTCGAGGCGATCTTTCGCGATTACGGCGAGGAGCGTTTCAGCCGCTCGATTGCCGAGCAGATCGTGCGACAGCGAGGAGCGCAACCGATTCGATCGGCTCCCGATTTGGTCAACGCGATCGATGCGGCGTTGCCGTCATCGGTGCGTCGAGAGGCTCGCAAAGACCCGGCGACGCGGGTGTTTCAGGCGTTGCGGATCGCGGTCAATCGCGAATTGCAGCATTTGGAAGAAGCGTTGCAGAACAGCTTGTACGAATCGCTTCAACCGGGAGGCCGGTTGGTGGTGATCACGTTTCATTCGTTGGAAGACAGATTGGTCAAACACGCGTTTCGGGATGAGACACGATGGCAGCAGCTCCACAAAAAACCGGTGGCCCCCAGTCCGCAGGAAATTCGGCTGAATCCGCGCTCGCGGTCAGCCAAGCTGCGAGCAGCATTGAAGCTGCCGACGTAGCGGGCGAGAACTCCGATGAGCAACTCGCGAAAGCGTGGGGCTTTTCCGGGCGGCGTCCGAAGCTGTCACGCGAAGCACTGATCGGCGTTGTGGCAATCGTCGCGTTGCTGGGGCTGTTTGGCTTTGTCATCAATAAGAATTGGAAAAACCGCGCGAACGAAGTGGTCGATGACAAATCGAAAGGCGACAAGCAAGTCGAGCCAGCCGGCGGATTTGATCCCTTCGCCAAAGAAACTGAGGAAGCAAAGGTTAAGGAAACCAACTTTCAAAACGCCGAGACCGACACGGAAACCGCGAAGTCAGACTCAGATGATCTCGATCTGGATCTGGGACAGAAGGAGCCGCCGCCGAGAAGGACCACTCGTCTCACGAACGACATCGATCTCGACGCGGATCAATCCGCTTCGCCCCCGTTCGAGGAACAGCCACCGGTCAGGACTCCGCGAAAGAATTTGTCAGCAGACTCCGATTTGGATCTCGATCAGGAGACACCTCCCACGAGACCGAGTCGTGCCACCGTTTCGCAGGACATTGAACTCGATCAACCTCCCGCGCGGCAAAATGCGGTCGTGCTCAGCGAACCCGAAATCGACGAACCGCTCACGAAGACTCGTGAGCCGATGCGACTGGGGTCGTCCGTCCAACGCGAGCAACCGCGCGACGATCAATTCAAAGAGCCGGTGCGCGTGAATGTCGGCAAGGCATCTCCTGAAGATTTCGAGACGGTCCCGCAACGGACGGTTCGGAAACCCGCGCGTTTGCCCAAGGAAGATCGTTTCACAGAAGAAAAAGTGGCGGTCGCGTCGGATGAAACCGGACGCAGAGTCTCGCCGACAACGGACTTGTCGGCACCGGCTATTGGCCAGAAGCATCACCCGCTGCTGAAACAGAACGAGTATCTCGTCGAGAGCGGAGACAACTTCTGTGCGATCAGCAAGAAAGTCTACGGCAGCGAAAAGTATTACCGAGCGTTGGCGGCGCATAATCGAGATCGAGTGGCGGATCCTTGCCGCATGTACCCGGGCTTGATCGTCGTGGCTCCACCGCGCGAAGTGTTGGAGCAACAGCACGCAGCGTTGATCCCGAAACCGAAGGTCCAAGTGGAAGCCAAGAACGAGAAGCCTCATGCGGCAAAGAAGGTCACGGCGTTGCCACCGGGAATTTTCCTCGATGACAAGGGAGCCGCTTGGTATCGAGTCGGCAAAGGTGACACGATCAGCGAAATCGCGCAGTCTTACTTGGGACGCGAATCCCGTAAGGCCCAGATCTACAACCTCAATCGTGAGAGTTTGCCTGATCCCGACAAGCTGCGGCTTGGCCAAGAACTGCGTTTGCCGAACGACGCCAGCCGCGTTCGTATCGCTGGCAAAGAACCAGCCGCCCGGTAGGTCCACGATGTGGTAGGGTGTTAGACCTCGCGCGGCCACGAACGCAAAGGGCGAGCGGAGAGTGTGAACCCTCCGCTCGCCTGGATGCTTAACGCATGGCTGTGTGCGGGATACCCACCCTCAGCAACATCGGATCATCCCGCCATGTATTTTCGTTTCGGCGCGGCGATCGTTTTGGTCGTTGCGATTTCTGTGATCGGTGTCGCTTTGGAAAAGCAAAGCTTGTCGTACCGACGCCAGATTTCTCAGCAGCGTTATCGCATGGACGCGCTGGTGGAGCAGTACGCTCAATTGCGTCTGAAAGCCCAGCAGTTAGGTGCTCCGTCGCGGACGATCAAATCGCTGGAGGCCAACGGCGATTTCAAGCTTCCCAAACGAGCGGCTCAGGCCGGGCCGCGCACGACGTTGGCGATCCCGCGAGTGGCTGATGGGACTTATGGGTCGCATGGGACTCATGAGTTTTAGGCAACACATAACTCCCATTAGTCCCATCCGTCCTATCAAGACCTGCATCATGACTTCAAACGACAACTCAACGCCGTCCGACGGCAGCGTCACGAACGGCTCGCTGGAGTGGCGCGTCCGTTTGCTGATGTTGGCCGTCTGCGGATTTTGGATGTTGTTGGGTGGACGGCTCGTGCAATTGCAGTGGTTCAGTCGCCATCGTTTCTCGGATCAAGTCGAGCAACAAAGCACCTTTTTAGAAGAGATTCCCGCTCGACCGGGTGAGATTTTGGATCGCGATGGGCGTGTGCTGGCCACAACGGTGGCCATGAAGAGTTTCTTTGTGGTTCCAAGTCAGTTGACGCAACAGCCCGGTCAATGGGAACTCGTCCGCCGACTGGCGGAGGCTGTTGGGCAAGATCCCGATCAACTGCAATCACGCATCTCCGAGCAAAACGAAAAGCAGTTTTTTTGGGTTCGCCGTCGCATCGTTGATGCTGACATCGTCAATCGGTTGAGTGAATTAAAATGGCCGCGCGATCTCGGCGGTTTTCGCGATGAGTTCTTGCGGCAATACCCACAAGGTCATCTCGCGGCGCACGTGATTGGCGGACGCGACATCGACGGCGTTGGTCGCGGCGGTGTTGAGCAACAACTCAACGAGTATCTCTCCGGGAAGTCAGGGCATCGACGATTGATCCTCGACTCGCGGCGGCGCGTGATCGACATGCAGTCGGATATTGACCAGGCACCACGACACGGCAAGAGCGTCACCTTGTCGCTCGATACCGTCATTCAGCTTCACGCCGAGGAAGAACTCGACAAACTGATGGAGAAGTGGCGTGCGAAACATTCAGCGGCGATTGTGCTTGATGCCAAGACGGGTGAAGTCCTCGCGATGGCCTCGCGGCCGACTTATGACCCGAATGATCTGACTCACGTCACGGAAGAGGCTTGGAAAAATCAGGCGATCGCCGCGATGTATGAACCCGGTTCGACATTCAAGCCGTTCGTTGTCGGATGGGCGATTGACCACGACCTCATTCGCCGCGACGAGTCGTTCAACTGCGAAAACGGCATCTACTTCATGGGACGACGCGAGCTGCACGATCATCACAAATACGGTGTGTTGAACGTCACCGACATCTTGGTCAAGTCGAGTAACATCGGCATGGCGAAGATCGGCGAACGTGTCGGCAATGCCGAGCTGTATCAAGCGGCAGTCACATTCGGTTTCGGCAGGCAAACGGGGATCGAGCTTCCCGGCGAACTTTCCGGAAGACTGCATCCGCTGAGGAAATGGACGTCGTATTCGACGGGTTCGATTCCGATGGGGCAGGAGATCGCCGTCACACCATTGCAACTGGCGGCGGGCTACACGGCGTTTACAAACGGCGGAAAGCTCATCAGCCCTCGGCTTGTGCGCGGGACTCGAACCGCACCGGTCGGACGACCGTGGGCCGAGAAGTTGGAACGGAATCGCCGGACGGCTGAGAAGGAGTCGTGGTTGCGCAACATCTCGCAGCAAATCCGCAATCCGGTGAGTGACCGTGACGTCGAAGAATCCGAGTCGAACGATGAGGACCAACCGCAGAGTCGGGCTGACGAGGAGCTGATCCGCGTTGACGATGAGATGCCGTTGTCGTCGGCGATTGTCTCCAAAACCATTCGGCCTGAAGTGGCACAATGGCTGCGCGAATCGGTGATGACGGAGGTCATCAAACGCGGAACAGCCAAGAAGGCTCGATTAGACGACTACACGGTCTTCGGAAAAACCGGAACGGCACAGAAGCGCGATCCGGCAACAGGCAAGTACTCGAACCGCTTGCATGTCAGCTCATTTGTTGGCGGAGCACCGGCAGCGAATCCGCGAGTGGTTGTGTTGGTCATGGTCGATGAGCCAGCCACCAGCGGCGAGCATTTCGGCGGTGACATCGCGGCCCCACCGGCTCGCGAGATCATCCACAAGGCACTGATCCAATTGGGTGTGCCGCCCGACCAGAAGCCCACAAAATCCGCACGCGTCGAAGCGAGTCCGCTGCGCTGATTGGCACGCCGCGCGAGAATTAAACAACGTAGGACGGGCACTCTTGCCCGTCTTCTCCTAATAAACTACTGACGGGCAAGAGTGCCCGTCCTACGTTTCAGTGAGGCTGTTTTCGGCGTCCGACCCAACTTAAGACTTGCCGTAAGAACTTCGCGTAATCGCCGCCGACTTCGATCGCGTTCGCCTGAGGTGCCTGCGCGATGACTCGTGGCAGTCCCCAATCCACGAGCGGGCCGACCCAGTGAGGCGCGACGTCGGTCGCCAAAGCAGCGGTTCGACCGTGACCGAACTCTCCCACGACAAGCAGAGGATGACAGTCGAGCGGCTCGAAGGTGAACTGGCCCTCTTGTTGCTGAGCCGCAAATCTTTGAGCCTCCAATAAGACCGTCGCCTCAGGCTTCGCCACGACGCGATTGAGGCCACCGATCACAGGCGGCCGTGAGTCCCACGGTAATCCTTCGAGTGCCGGATGCTTGGCAACGCGGCTCACGAGAACCGGTTGATCGCAGTTCATGCGGTCGTCCTCGGCGGCGATGTGAACCGGTAGAGCATTGCCGACGGCGGTCCCGTCCCAATCGCCACCAAGCCCGTGAAATGATTCCCAGCCACCGATCATGATCAGGCCGGCTCCGTTGGCGACTTGAGCCAGCAGCTTCTGTTGAACGGCCGCATTCATGCGTGCGGCGGGATAGTCGCTGATCACGAAAAGCGATCTCGGTGTTTCCAGCACTTCAGCCGATACCGAATGGTCGCTCGGGATGTAGTCGAACTCCCAGTGGAAGGAGTGCATCAACCCAGCCAAGTAGGCTGCGGCATCCGTCAGATTCGTGTCACCGAGATATAAGATCGATCCAGACATTTTGCTTTCAATTCCTTGTGACGATCTGAGGTGAAGTGATGTAACCCGAAGAGGCTGTGATCTTATGTGGGATAGGCTTCCAGCCTGTCGTG